>NZ_JBFUET010000011.1:0-241228 GCF_056403815.1 Mesorhizobium sp. P2_E9 | reverse complement strand
GTGCTGCACCCGATGCAGAGGCATGCGCCAGCATCGAGGCCATGTTGGCCTTCCTCAAGCGCGAGCAGCGGCGCCTGGAAGGCGAGATCGCCTCCATGATCGACGACGATCCGCTGTGGGCCAAGCTGGGGTCGGCCTTTCGTTCGCTCAAGGGTGTGGCTGGCCGCACCGTTGCCCGCCTGATGGCCGAACTGCCCGAGATCGGCCTCATCTCCAACAAAGCCATCGCCAAGCTGGCGGGCCTCGCCCCCATCGCCAACGACAGCGGCAGGCGCGCCGGCAACAGGCATGTGCGCGGCGGACGTGCTGGGCCGCGCGGCATCCTCTTCGTCGTCGCCGCCATCGTGGCCAAGTTCGATCCCCACCTCAAAGCGTTCGCTCAACGGTTGCAGCAGGCGGGAAAGCCCAAAATGCTCATCCGCATCGCACTCGCCAGAAAACTTCTCGTCATCCTCAATGCAAAAGCACGCGACGCGAGAACTGAGTTCGCAAATGCAACTTGACACCCCAGATAGTCGCTCTCCCCCGATCGACGGGGTAGAGGAAAAGCGCCAGGCTTTTTGCCGTCAACGCTCGTCCAGCAACGCTCCCTTCCTTTCCCTCCGGAGGGGGGAAAGGTGGCGCTGCGAAGCAGCGACGGATTGGCGGAACCACGTGGCAATCAACCCTCGCGCCGATCAGTCGCCGCTTGGGGGACTGGCACTGACCGCTCCAGTTCCCCACCACAGTTTGGGCGCTCGTGGCTGGCGCCCATTGCCGGAGCCGGCGCCTCTCCCTCGAGCCGGCTCCGGCCTTTTCAGACATCACATCCGGCAAGCGTCGTTCTCGCGCGCCCCACCGTGGGCGCGGTACTTGCCCGAGCCCAAAATTGGAGGCTGACCCATGATACCGACCGAACTCGCCGCGAAGCTCACCGGCCTCGCCATGAAATACCACATCAGGGACGTGACCCTGCTTGTCGGCCGCCTGCTTATGTCCTTCATCTTCCTGCATGAGGGGGTGACACTGGCCACCCATTTCGACGGTGCCGCCAAGGCGATGGCCGCGCAAGGCGTCGGCCTGCCGCTGTTTGTCGCCACCATCGCGTTGCAATTGGGGGCAGGGCTCTCGGTGGCGACGGGCGTGCTGACGCGGCTGGGCGCCATCGGCCTCGGCCTGTTCTGCCTGGCGACCGCCACGCTGTTCCACACCAACTTCGCCAGCCAGACCGAGCTCTTGAACTTCGAAAAGGATCTGGCGATAGCAGGCGGCATGTTCGTGCTGGCCGTCGCCGGCGCCGGGCGGATCTCGCTGGATTGGCTGCTGGCCCGCTATCTGCAAAAGCGCCAGCGCGACAAGGAAATGGTGGCGGCGCTGCTGGCCGTGGAGAACGACTTCATGGTGGATGTACGGCTGCCGGTTTGAAGGGGCGAGGCCTGCCGCTTTGCGCATCGGCAGGTCGCTCGAGTTGCCGACCCTTGCCATATGCTCGCTTGCTGGAACCAGTCTTGATGCTCCGCATTCTATTGGCTGGGGCTCAAGGAGTGTGTGATGAAAGCGGTTTTGGCACTGGTCGGCGGCTTCGTGCTGACCCTTGCGGTCTTCGCCAGCGGGCTGGCTTTCGCTGCCTGGTTGATTGTCGCCAAGCCCGTGCATCAGGCGAAGCCCGCCGACAGTGTGTCGCAGCTGTGGACCAAGGACGCACAGCCCGTCGACAAGGCCGCGCAAGGCCTGGAGCGCGTGGCCGCCGCGCAGCCGGCGGCACCCGACGCCGCCGCCAGGGTGCAGGCGCCCGACCCGACCAATACGGGCGCGGTGGCGCCGGACGAGGGTGAGCAGCAGGCCAGGCTGCCGGCTGCCCATGTCAGCTGGTGCGCCGACCGCTACCGCTCCTACAATCCCGACGACAACAGCTACAGGTCCTATAGCGGACAGCAGCGGCCCTGCGTGTCGCCCTATCTCGACACCACCGCCGCCGACCAGGCCGCGCAGCAGCCCGCCGAGGTCAGCTATGTCGAAAGCGGCGCCGCGCCCCTGGTTGCCACAGCAGACCTTTCGGACGATCACGTCCAATCCTGCTTCAGCCGCTACCGCTCCTACCGCCCCGAAGACAACAGCTACCAGCCCTATTCCGGCGGGCCGAGGCGCCAGTGCGAATAGGGGGCGGGCTCCTTCAAATCGCGCGCGATCCCTGGCCGTTCGATCACGCAAATTTTTTGGATCGTTCGCACGGGCGCCGCGTTCTTCCCCGATACCAAGGAGGAACGACCATGGGTGACGAACGGCATGAGAAGATCCAGAAGCGCGCCTACCAGATCTGGGAGCGCGAAGGCGGTGGCGATCCAGAGCATCACTGGCACCGGGCCGAGGCCGAGATCGACCGTGAGGCGGCCCTGCCGCTGACGGCGGACGACGCGCTGCCGCGCGAGATCGCCAGCACCGACGTGCTGGAGGTCGAGGAACTGGCGATGCGCACCGGCATTTCGGGCGACGAAGCGCAGGCGCTGCTTGACCGCTTGGGCACCGACCGCGCGGCGCTGGAGCAGGCCGCTCGCAGCCTCAAGGCCAGGAAGCGCGCCAAATCCTGATCAGGCCCCGATCCTGTAAACGAGGGAGAGCGAGATGATCCGCAAACTCAAGGACGGCAAATACCGGCTCTATTCGCGCAAGAAGGATGAGAAGACCGGGAAAAGGCGGAATCTCGGCACCTTCGAGACGCGCGAAGCGGCGGAGAAGCATGAGCGCGAGGTACAGTATTTCAAGCGGCATTGAGCGTGGCTCTGACGGTCGCGATGGCGATAAGCTTGCGAGTCTTGGCCCAACGGCTGCGGTCACGTAGCGCTTTCGAACGTGTTGCCGGTGTCGATGCGGCAAGCGGGGTTCCTTTCAAGCGCCCCCGCTGACGACGCCTTCCCGCACCCGGGGGCCTGTGACATCCGGTTCGCAGAAGACCGCCGGAAGCGACAATGTTTCCCGTTTGCGCCGATTCGGCTAAGCTGCGACGGACGCAAAAACCGATCTGGAGAAAGGCCGCCCGGGGGATTCGATATGCGGACCAGGTGCGCAATCCTGATGGGGCTTCTATTGATCGCTCCCGCGGCCGCGGAGGACGCGCAGTGCCCGAAAGGTATTCAATTGGAGGCGGACATTAAGGCCGCGCCCGATTGCCTGGCCGCTCACAAATTGCACCAGGCCTGCGCCTGGGGATCGAGCGGCGACGAATTCTTGTCGGAAGACGTGATCGACAAATGCGAGGCTGGATTTCTCGATCAGCTGACCCGCAAGCAAAAGCGCCTGTATGAAAAGCGCATCGGGGCATGCGGCGAACGCTATCCCGTCACCGAGGAGGGCGGGTCTATCCAGATATACCTGTCATGGATGTGTGACGAGGATCTCGCGGCGACCTATTTCAAAGCCGCAAAGGGTGGGAAAATTGCGGGAACGCCACGCTGGCGGGTGCCCAACCCATCTCAGTGAACCGATTGTCCGGTTCGGGAAGCTGGACCATCCGAAATCTAGAGCAATTCCAGGAAAAAGCGCGTAGCGCTTTCCCTTAGGAATTGCGTCAAAATGATCTCAGCATCGGCTTTTTCCTGCCCTGCCCACCGATCAAGTGTTTTGTGAACAGCATCGCACTTTGCTAATATTGCCGTCACTGTGCTCGGTGAGGAAATCGCAGCATGTCGGAGAAGAGTCCGGTCGCGTTGCCGGCGGCGTCGGTGGCAACAGGTTTTCTGGACGGCAACGGCAACAATGCGTCCGAAGCCCGGCATGAGCGCCGGATCCTGACCGCGCTCTGCTACGACCTGGTCGGATCGACCGACCTTCTTGGCATCCTGGACATTGAAGAGTTCGAGGAACTGATATCAGCCTTCCAGCGGGCAGCGAGACAGGCGGTCGCGTCGTGCTCGGGTGCCGTCCAGGTCGAGGTCGGCGATGGCGGCGTTGCTTTGTTTCCTGCCGAAATAGACGCCAAGGATGCGGCATCGCTGGCGATCCGGGCCGGGCTCGAAATCATCGACGCCTGCAGGCGCGTCGGTTCGAACCAAGGCCGCGCCGATTTGCATGTCCGGGTCGGAATCGCGACATCGATGACCCTGATCCACAAGGGTGACGCCGACACCGGTCGTGACAATGTCACCGGCCCTGCCTTCGCGATGGCCACGCGGCTCCAGGCCATCGCGCAGCCGGATACGGTGGTGGTCTCGGACGCGACGCGCAACCTGGCGCGACGGTCGCATGTGTTCAGCTTTAGGGGCACCCATGCGATCAAGGGGTTTGCCGAGCCGGAGCTGGTCTGGCTCGCGCTGAGTCACAAGCGCGAGGTCGACCGCTTCTTCGCCTTCGGGCGGCTGAGCAGTCCGCTCGTCGATCGCGAGGCCGAACTCGCCACGATCGCTGAAGCATGGGACAGCGCCGTTGCAGGAAACGGCGGCGTGGTGGTGATCGAGGGCGAGGCCGGGATCGGCAAGTCGCGCATTCTTCACGAAGTGCGCCGGCGCACGCGTCACCAGCGCGCGAAACTGCTGCTCTTCCAGTGCACGCCCGGCGGCTTGCGCTCGGCGCTGCATCCGCTGCTACAGAACGTACGCGGTGATCTCGCCGGCAATGAAGGACAGCTGAGCGCTGCCGCTGTGGCGGAAGCATTCCGCGATCATGACGTCCGCGATCCCGAAATCATCGACATCTTCTCGTTCCTGCTCGGCGCTGCGGGAGCCGATCCGATGCTCAAGGAAATCGACGCCGAGGCGATGCGCGCGAAAGCCAATTGGGCGGTTCGCCACTCGCTCGAAGCCCTGTGCGCCGGCGGACCGATCGTCCTGGTGGTCGAGGACATTCATTGGATCGACCTGACGTCGAGACAATTGTTGGCTGAGCTTGCACAGTCGGCCCGTCACTTCCGGGCGCTTGTCATCGCGACCACGCGCCCTGAATCCGGGAGCTGGCTGGCAGCATCGAATCCAAGGCATATCTCGCTAAAGCCGCTCAACCGCGAGCAAACGCGGATGGCGATCGCGGCCATGTGGCCGCAAGGCAAGCCGTCAACTTCCCCGGAATTGCTCGACGTGGTGGAACGCGTGACCGGAGGCGTCCCGCTGTTCATCGAAGAAATCTGCCAGTGGATGGCCGAGAACGCGGCCTCGGCAACGGATCGGCTGGCGCAGACCGCGACGCGCAGTCATGCCTCGGTGTTTGAAAGCGTGATAGAGGCCAGGCTCGAAATGCTGGGGCCGGCACACGAAGTCGCGCGCGCCGCGGCTGTCGCGGGCAATCGTTTCAATCAGGAATTGCTGCGCGCGCTATTGCCGGAGCTCGACGACGAAATCATCGCAAACGCGCTGGATTCACTGAGCGAGGCCGGGTTCCTGATCCGCGTGCGGCCTTCCGTCGTTCCGGTCTATGGCGTGCGCCATGCGCTTATCCAGGAGACGATCTACAACGCAACGCTGCGCAAGAGACGGCAGGCCTTGCATCGCCGCCTGTTTGCCGCGGTGAGCCGCAACCGAAACCTGGCCGGGTGGCTGGGCACCGCCGAGGTCGCCGAGCACGCCGAGCGCGCAGGCCTTCTGGAGGACGCGATCGCTCAGTTCGTGATCGCAGGCACGGAAAGCTCGTCCCGCTCGGCAATGGCGGAAGCGAGGCAGATACTCGAGCATGCATTGGCGCTCTCCGAGCGCGTTGCGGCAGCCGACACGCGAGACGCGCTGCGGCTGTCGGCCATGATCGTGCTCGGTCCCATCCTGACCGCTGTCGAAGGTCCGAACTCGGCGCCCGCCCGCAAATTGTACGAGGACGGCGTGGTGATAGCCCGGCGGCGGCCGGTGGCCGAGCGGGCCAAGTGGTTCCCGATCTACTGGGGCTGGTGGTTCACGGATACCGTCATGGACGGCGAGCGCGCTGAAGTCGTGCTCAGCGATCTCAGGGATGTCGAGGATGCCGAAGTGCAACTCCAGGCCAGGCATTGCGTGTGGGCAATCGACTTCAATCTTGGCCGCCACGACCGCTGCATAGCGGCCGTCGACGCCGGACTGTCGCTTTATGAGCACGGCCAGGGCAAAGCCAATGCTGCGTTGTTCGGCGGGCATGACGCGAGGGTCTGCGGGCTCGCCCACCGCGCCTTGTCGCTTTGGTTCGTCGGAAAGCCGGCAAGCGCGATCCATTCGATGTCGGAAGCTAGGAGCTGGGCGCAGCAAACCGGACATGCCGGCAGCATCGCGCATGCCTATCTCAACGAGGCGATGCTGCATTGCTATCGCCGCGATTTTTCGATGCTGCGAAGCGTGATAGCGGATCTGCGCCACCTGACGGAGCGCCATTATATGCCCGCCCTCGCCGCCGCAGCGCAAATCTTCGAAGGCTGGTGCGACGGCAACGCCGGCCAGGTCGAGAGCGGCAGGGAAAAAATGCGGCAAGGCCTTGGCCTCCATGGCGAGTTCCAGACGCCTGAGGACGAACCGGTCTATTGCGGCATGCTGGCAGAGCTTTTGACACGAACTGCCGAGGTCGATGAGGCGCTCGCGCTGCTGGGCTCGGCTGTGGCGCAGGCCGAGGCCGGCGGCAGCCGCTTCTGGCTGGCAGAGCTCTACAGGCGAAGGGCGGAGCTACTTCTTCTCCAGGGCGATGCAGAGGCGGACGTAATCGCTGCCCTCGAAAAGAGCATCGCCATAGCCGCGGAGCAAAGTGCCGTGCCTTTCCTCGTCAGTACATACGAGACCCTTCAATCATCAGGCCTGTCACCGGAACTGTCGTCGCGCTATCGCGATCGGGTCGAACGTGCGAAATCCGCTCTCGAGCCGGGCGCCGCGCTGATCGTCAATCCCGAATCGGCCGTTCGGCACTAGCCGGCCCTGCAAGAGCATCCGCGATGCTGGAGCGATATAAACGCCTTGGTCCGCCGCCCGACGAGGCGCTGGCGAGGCTGATGAAGATGCGCGAAGGCCTGGGCATCACGCGGATCGCCGACATTACCGGGCTCGACCAGCTCGGCATCCCGGTCGTGCAAGTGACAAGACCTTTCTCGCTCTCCAACGCAGTCGCGCAAGGCAAGGGCGCCACCCTGGCGCAAGCCGCGATATCGGCCATGCTGGAATCGGCCGAGAGCTTCTTTGCAGAGCAGGTGGCGAATTTCGAACCAGTCGTCGGCTGCGCCGATCAATTGGGCATCCCGCCAGATCGTTTCGAAAGGCATCTCCAGGGTGGCACCGCGCCCGGATGGCGCGGTAGGGAGACGGCGTGGGTAGCCGCAGACAATCTTCTTACAGGCAGCCGCGACCTGGTCCCGTTCGAGCTCGTGCACACCGCCTATGTGTTGCCGTCACTGCCCCATGACGGCATTTTCGCGGCATCGACGAGCGGTTTGGCCGCAGGCTTCGAGGAGCCGGATGCCATCGTTCATGGCATGCTTGAATGCATCGAACGCGACGCGATCGCCACGGCATATCGGACCCACGGGTTTTTCCACCGTCAACGCATCGATCCCGAGACGATCGATGATCCGTCGCTCCGCGATCTCCTGGAAACTTTGGCGGCCAAGAACGTGCTGGTCGGCCTTTGGCAAGCTTTGTCGCCGTTGGGCATACCGGTGGTGTGGTGCCATCTGCTGGAAGACGAACCGACGGAAACGGTCCTTTTGGATCATCCGGCTGATGGCTCGGCCGCCGGTTTCAGTCCCGCTGGCGCGGCGGTGCACGCCATCTACGAAGCGGCCCAGGCCCGTCTGGCGGCGATCTCGGGCGCGCGCGACGACCTGACGCGCGCGTCCTATCCGAAATACCCCGATCGGCAGATGATCGCAGCGCACCGCCGGCTCCTCCGCGATGGCCCGCGCAGCGTGGATTTCCGCGCGCTCGCCGAGCAGAAGTTCAACACGGCGTCGGACGGGCTGTCGGTCCTCTTGGCAATTCTCGAAGAGAGAGGGTTCGATGCGGTTCACCTAATCCGGGTGGGAACGAAACCGCTCGACGCCCTGTCGGTTGTCAGGATTGTGATCCCTGACTTGCAGCCGCTCTTGCAGGGGTAGAGATCATGCGCCCGAAACTCGTCTTCACCGGCCCTACCATGTCCCATTCCGACGCGTTGAAGGTCGTCGATGCGGTATGCCTTCCCCCGGCCGTGCAAGGCTCGATCGTTTCGGCCGTGCAGCATTTCGACCCGAGTGCGATCCTTCTCATAGACGGTGGTTTTCAGGCCGAGCCGGCGGTTCGGCACAAGGAAATCCTGTGGGCCCTCAGCCGCGGCATTCGTGTCGTCGGCGCGGCCAGCATGGGTGCCCTTCGAGCAGCCGAGCTGTTCCCCCATATGCAAGGCGTCGGGCTTATCTACCGATGGTATCGCCGCTTCGCCTTTGCACCCGACGACGCAGTAGCGGTGTTGCATGGACCGGCCGAGGTGAATTTCGCTCAATTGACGCATGCGCTGATTGACCTGCGCCGAACCCTTCGCGCTGCTTCCCGGCGCGGCGTGATTTCACCCGAACAGCAGGCGAGGCTCGAGGGTGCGGCACAGGCCGTCAACTTTCGCGAGCGCACCCTGGCACGGATGGTCCGGGATGCGCACGACGGCAAGGACGACGTCGAGAAATTGTGCAGGGAGCTTGGCGCGGCTTTCGTCCAGCAAAAAAAGCAAGATGCCCTGCGGGCACTCGAACTTTTGCGGGAGCAAGCATTTGAAAAAGCACACCCCATGCCGGAATTACAGCTAACCTCGGCCTTCTCCAAGGATATGGATGATGCGGGGCTGGCGCTATAGGCCCTGACCTCTTGGCGGCCGACGATTTACGTAGCGTAAGCGCCGTGATAGCGTGGTAGCGTCAGAGGGGGCCAAGCAATTGGACGCGGTCGATCGTGTCGTTGCGCAAGATCCATTGCTGGGAACGCGGTTCCTGGTCTACCCGCAGGTCCCTCACCTTTCGGGTTACGAAACACCCGAAACAGTATGGATTTCTACTCCACCCGATCTGATCCGCTCCGGCCCGGAAGATCACCGCATCTACGTTCGCGATCCGCTCCTCGACAAGGAGCCTTACGACTACCCTTATCTGCCACCGTTTGTCGGCGAAATCTTTCCGCCTGCAGAGGCTGGTTTTGATGGCCATTTCGATCAGCTTTCCCTGACCTCGCGGCAGTTCCTTTCTGCGCACGCTTTCGCCTCGGTCGGCCGCGTGCTGGACATCTGGGAAAGCTACCTCGGCAAACCGATTGTCTGGTATTTCGCCGAAACGTACGAGCGGCTCGAAATCATCCCCTTCGTCGACTGGGAGAATGCACAATCGGGCTATGGTTATCTGGAACTCGGCCGAGAGCGCGGCATCGACGGACGCAACTATCCCTATGCGCTCAACTTCGATGTGATCGCACATGAGGTCGGCCACGCAATCTTGTTTTCGCTGTTCGGAACACCAGCCGGCGGCCTGTCTCAAGGCGATTTCGGACCGTTCCACGAAGCCAGCTCGGATCTGGTCTCGCTCTTGTCCTTCCTGAATTTCGACAGCGGCATGGACCGGCTGCTGCGGCACTGCGATGGCAACCTGCTTGTTCTCAATGAATTGAACCGGATTGCCGAACTGACTGGCGATCGGCAGATCCGCCTCGCCAGCAACGCACGCCGCATGTCGGAGGTGACGGCGGAAATCCATGACAGGTCACGGCCGTTCACGGGGGCTGTGTTCGACACGATCGTCGACGTCTACCACGCGGCACTGGTGCACGAGGGGTTGGCCGACGAGCGGCTGCTGGGGATCGATATCAAGGATGTCGACCAGTCCGACATGCAGCGCATCTCGGATTTCACGTCCCGCGCCTTCCGCGCTCGGCCCTTCATGTTCAAGAGCATGCTGATCAGAGCAAGGGACGAAGTGGCCCTCGCACTTGCTCAGGCATGGCCGCGCCTCGATGCAGATGACCTGACCTTCGAGAATGCCGCTGCCACGCTGGTCGATGTCAGCGACCGGGTGGCGCCCGCGCTTGCGGAAAAGTTTGAAGAAAACTTCAGATGGCGAGAGATTCTATGAACTGATCGATTGCAACAAAAAGGAGCGAGGAAAATGAGCGACGACTATCACCGACCGACACTGACGTTTCCATCAGGCGCTTACAACGCAACACAGGTCAGGCTTTACGGTATCGCCCCGGGCGGCGGAGATCTTGTTTACCCCAACCATCCAAAAAACCTTGAGAGCGCAGACTTCGCAATATCAGTTCGATCACAATCGGATGACGTAAGTAAAAATGACAAATTTCTGCAGCAATTGAGTGATTCAAAAGTTACAAATGAACAATTTCTTAACCTGATTGCAAGTCGAAGAATCAGCGGATTTCCCGATGAGTTTGGTTACGCGACTCAGATTTCCTTAGCCGTGCGAAATATCGGATTCATCGTGATTTCTACTGTGGTGTCATTCGATGAAGCATATAAGAGCGGAAAGGTACTGTCATCTGGAATTATTGTCGGGTATTCATATGAGGGACATTGCTTTGATCTTCCAAAACCGAAGATCATGCTTATTCCAGTTCTCCCTCAAATGATACCTCTCGACGATTGCGGATATGATAAGAAATTTAATAAACAAGATGAGCATGGCCCAGAGAAATATATGCTCTGGATTGTCGATAAGCTTGACGAATGCGTGGAATTCGAAATGAACCAGGGGTTTATCGAGCAGATCGTCCTCGAGGCGAACCTTCCAGGCAAGCGTTCACCGACGATGTACGCATCCAAGATGACGATGGGACACCGTGGCGGAAAGCTGAACGACTAGTCTCTCATGTTCCCTGTCAAGGTTGAAGGCAAGAAGGCTCGCCTGCTTGGCAGGTTTGCCATGCAGTCGGATCGGCTGAAGCTGGACAGGGCTGGGGGTGGAGCTCAGAGACGACGGTTGATCAGACTCTCATCCGCGGGTTGGGTCGTCTCGGGGCTGTCGTCGGTCTAGAGGGCGGGCGTCGGGCGCATCGGCTCGGCCCACATAACTGGCGACGGGAGTTCCCCACCGTGGCCCTACCTCCCAGATCGTCGAAGAAATCGACGGCGGTGATTTTTGATGTTTTCACGGTGTACCCAGGCCAAGTTCCCGCGGGAAAGTAGCGGTATCCGAGCGCAACGCAATGCTTGTCGTTGTCACCGCCGGCCGAAATCATTGAATCCTGTCGATACGAACGCGAGAGGATTCATCACATCGATATCCGAGAGGCCCTCGGCATCCTTGCCGTGTCCGGCAAACGGCATTTTAGCCGTCGCGCCAGTCAACGAGTGTGTCCGCTTTCCGAATGCTACCGCCCGAGACCGGACAGGAAGGAAGCGGCGCCTATTAAGACGTTCACTGTGTCTCCGGGTAGGCCGCAACTGGCGTTTAGCCGGCCTTTCAATTTCTCGAAGACTGCCAAGTTGCCCCCTCATTAACCATTCGTTAACCATTCCCTCGCTAGCGTTTACCTCTCAGTAAGGATTCGCCAGCCGTGACCTTTGCCGCTCCCCTCGAGGCCAAATCCATTCGCTTTCGTGCCCGCTCTTTCGTCGCTTTCACATTGACCCCGGAAGCGCCCATGGCGGAGTGGCTGCAGGGGCTGGATCACTGGATCGGCAATTCGCCGGGCTATTTTGCCGGGCGGCCGGTGCTGCTCGATTTGAATGTGCTGAAGCCGCAGCCAAGCGAGATCGCGGCACTGGTGGCGGAGCTTGGTACGCGCGGCATCCGCATCTATGCCATCGAGCTTGAGGGGGCTGTGCTCGGCCCCGAACTGCCGCCTTTGCTGGTCGGCGCCAAGGAGGCGACGACGGATGGGCTGTTGCCCGGCCGCAAGGGTGGGCAAGAGGGTTCCGGCACGTCGGAGGGCAAGGCTGCCGAGGGCAGGGCACCGGAGCGCGGCCTGGATGCGCGGGCGGATGCCGGCATCGCTGCGAAGGGCAAGGCTGGCGCAAGCAAGACCGGGGAAAGCGAGCCGCAGGTTTCGCACTACGATTCGGGCACGCTGATGATCAAGGCGCCGATCCGCTCCGGCCAGGCGATCATGCATGCGCACGGCGATGTCATCGTGCTGGGCTCGGTCGCGTCCGGTTCGGAGATCGTCGCCGCCGGTTCGATCCATGTCTACGGCACGCTGCGCGGGCGGGCTTCGGCGGGCGCGCTGGGCAACACCAGCGCGCGCATCTTCTGCCGCCGCAACGAGGCCGAACTGCTGTCGGTCGACGGCTGGTACATCACCGCCGAGGAGATGGAAGGGGTGTCGCGGGGAAAACCGGTGCAGGCCTTCCTCGACGGCGACGGCCTGCGCGTCGAAACACTGAGCTGAAGCGACTGACTGAATTGAAGGCCGTCAGGGCGGCCGGGACAACAAAACGAACAACAACGGAGGCTTTTCAATGGGCAAGGTAGTGGTGGTCACTTCGGGCAAGGGGGGCGTCGGCAAGACCACCTCGACGGCTGCGCTTGGAGCGGCCGTGGCCAAGACCGGCAAGAAGGTGGCGCTCGTCGATTTCGACGTCGGCCTCAGGAATCTCGACCTGATCATGGGCGCCGAGCGGCGCGTCGTGTTCGACCTCGTCAACGTCATCCAGGGCACGGCAAAGCTGTCGCAGGCGCTGATCCGCGACAAGCGGGTCGACACGCTGTTCCTGCTGCCGGCCTCGCAGACGCGCGACAAGGACGCGCTGACCGAAGAGGGCGTCGGTGAAGTCATCGACAAGCTGCGCTCGGTGTTCGACTACGTGTTCTGCGACAGCCCGGCCGGCATCGAGCGCGGCGCGCAGCTCGCCATGCGCTTTGCCGACGAGGCGGTCATCGTCACCAATCCGGAAGTGTCGTCGGTGCGCGATTCCGATCGCATCATCGGCCTGCTCGACGCCCGCACCATGCGCGCCGAACAGGGCGAGCAGATCGCCAAGCACGTGCTGGTCACCCGCTATGACGCGGGGCGGGCCGCGCGGGGCGAAATGCTGTCCATCGACGATGTGCTGGAAATCCTGTCGGTGCCGCTGCTCGGCATCATTCCGGAAAGCCAGGACGTGCTGCGCGCCTCCAATCTCGGTTCGCCGGTGACGCTGTCGGAGCCGCTCAATTCGGCCGCCAAGGCCTACATCGAAGCCGCAAGGCGGCTTGAGGGCGAGGCATTGCCGGTCATCGTGCCCTTCGAGCGCAAGGGCTTCCTCGATCGTCTTTTGGGAAGGAGGGCGGCATGAACCTGCTCGACATCTTCAAGCGGCGCTCCAGCGCGCCGGTGGCACGCGAGCGGCTGCAAGTGCTGCTCGCCTATGAGCGCCGCAACCGCAGCCAGCCCGACCTCGTCTCCATCCTGCGCGAGGAGATCATGGCGGTGATCGCCAAGCATGTGCAGATCGACCAGGATTACCTGCAGGTGTCGATGGAACGGGGCGAGACCATGTCGACGCTGGAGATCGATATCCAGATCCCCAACAAGAGCGCCGTGCCGCTGGCCATGGCGGGGTGATCTTTTACCCTCCCCCTCGTGGGGAGGGTCGATCCGCAAAGCGGATCGGGGCGGGGGCTGCGCGACGCTGGCCCGTTACCCCCGAATTCATTTGAGGCCGAGCCCGCTCCGTCTCGGGCTTTGCCCAAGCCATATTGCCGGGGCGAGCCACGGGTCTCGCCCGCCTCCGGCCCCCCACATCCCTGGGGGATGGCCCCAGGCTTTCCCACGCTCTCGGCATGGTTGCCTGCGGCATTCCAACGCCCGAATCTCCCCAAAATGTCTCCCGCCAAGGGGGGGCTTCCCCTGCGTAGCCCTCGGATGTAAGGTCATATTAGCAATTCGTTAAGTACAGGGTAGAGAGCTGCGAAAGGGAGTTCGGACATGAACTTCAAGGGCTTGATCAAGCGTGCTGAAGTCGTAGACAATGCATTGCAGGAGCTGCAGGTCGATCTGGCGGACGCGCTGGCGTCGGAATTAGACCCGCAGGACAAGGCGCCAAAGAGCGGCGATGTCCCGGACATGGCGGCAGGATCTGATGGCTCGCCGCCCGAGGCGGAAGCGGCAAATTCAGACAGTGCGAACAATACGGACAGCCTAGAGGCCGGGCGTCGACAGACATCCCATACCCAGACCCGCCTGGCTGCGTTGAGTGCCTTCGAAGGTCTCTTCCACGACGCCAGGGACTATATGGACGAGATCACCGGAAAGCTGTCGGAGATCGCGACCTCGCACCATTTGACGCGCGAATATCTCCACATCCTGCACAGCGACATTCTTCGCGCCAATGAGCTGGAGCTGGCAAATGCCGACCTGGCCGCGGAACAAAGAACACTGTCGGAAAAGCTGCACGACGCGGTGAGAAAGCTGCGCGAGCGCGAAGGCGCTTTCGAAGTGCAGCAACAGCGCGAGACAAGCCTGGTTCAGGACCGGGATGCACTGCATGCAGCGCTTGCTGCGGTAAGGCTGGAACTCGTGGAGACAGCCAATGCGAGCGCAAAACGCGACGCGCAGTTCGGCGAAATCGCCAAGCAGCTGACCGCCAGGACGATGCAGGCCAACAGGCGCCTGCGCGAGAGCAAGATGCTGCGGGAAAAGCATGTCAGCCTGTCGCTCGATCTCGACAAGGCGCTGAAGCGGGAATCCCAGGCGCGCCATCGGCTCGACGAGCTCTCGACGATCCATGCCAGCGAGGCGGCACGGCTTGCGAACCTGCAGGCCGCGCTCGGCAAGAGCGAGATAGAGGAGATGCGGCTGCAAAAGTCACTTGAGGCCGCACAGGCGAAGCTGTCGGAAACAACCGAAGCGTCCCGCATGATGGAAGGTGACAGGGAGGCCGAGCTGGCTCGCGGCGAGGCGGAAATGCGCGGGTTGCGTTCGGAGATCGAGGACCTGCAATTGCGACTGGAGCAGGCGTCGAACGAGACCAGCGAGGCCGTCGGCGAAATCGCCAGGCTGAAGACTGAATTGAACGACACCTTGGCCGAAAAGAAAATCGCCGATGAAAGATTGTCCGCTCTCACCCGTGAGAACGAAAACGACAAGATGAACCTTTCGAAATTGAATGCCAATCTCTCACAACTTACGCTGCAACAGGCATCGGAACAGATACAGTTCGATGTCCAGACGCAGGAGTGCGACGACCTCAAAGCCGAGATCGCGTCACTCAATGCCCGGATCAAGGAATTGCTGCCCTACGAGCGGCTCCACAAGGCCACCAACGGCAGACCGCGCGAGGCCAGCGTGGTCGAAATTGCCGGCGTGGTGGCGGAAAAGGCACGTGCGGCGGGCAGGCGGCGTATCCCCAGGAACCTCCGCGCGGCGCCGTAGCGGACTTCACCCTTCAAGGGTTCCTGCGACGTCGCTTCGCTCCCGCTCTCCGTCTCGACTTCGCCGAGGCCCCTTGCCGGGGAGAGCCTCGGGCCTCGCCCGAGGAACCCAAGAGGGGGGCCGGCACCGCATCTGGAGAGTAAACCAATGGGCACCGGCCCGGGCGGATCGACAGGTCCGCCGCGAAACAACGGTAGCGAGTCCGGGCACCGCATAGCATTGGCGCGATCGCGCAGGGTGCCTGCGGCAATTCCCGGGTCTCGTGATTCGAATGGTCGACGCCGCATCGGGAACGCGGCCCCAACCCATGTCAGTCGAGCGGCTCGTGCTGGTAAAGCTCGTCCATGCTGAGCGATGCCAGGGTGCCGAAAGGGGCCTGCTTCTTCACCCGGCCGCCGCTCAGGATCACCACGTCGTCGCAGAACGAGATGGTGCTGTGATGGTGGCTGATAACGATGGTCGTGCGCCGTCCCGCCCTCGACTTCAGGGTCTCGACGATGGCCGCTTCCGACAGTCCGTCGACGGCATTGGTGGCTTCGTCTAGGATGAGGAGATCGGGATCGCGCACCAGCGCCCTGGCCAGCGCGATGCGCTGCCTCTGACCCGCCGACAGATTGACGCCCCTGTAGCCAACCAGCGTGTCGTACCCATGAGGCAGCCTTTCGATGAATTCATGCGCTTCGGCCAGTCTCGCGGCGCGCTCGGCGTCGCCACCGGTGGCCGCGTCCTGGCCGTAGGTTATGTTGTCGAAAATGGTGCCGTCGACCAGCTCCAACTCCTGGCTGGCCAGCGCGATGTGGCGCCGCCACTGGCTGGCGTCGATCCGGTCCAGCGGCGATCCATCGACGAGAATCCTGCCGCTGTCCGGTTCCACGAAGCGGCATAGAAGATTGACGATCGTCGTCTTGCCGGCGCCCGAGCGGCCGATCAGCGCCGTCGAGCGGCCACTGTTGATTGCGAACGTCGCCGCATGCAGCACCACTTCACGCTGGTCCGTGCCGGAATAGGTGAACGTCACCTCATCGAACTTGATGCCCTGGCGCAATCCGTGGAACGGTCCGTCGCCTTGCGGCGGCTTGGGCTTGCCTGCGGGGTCCAGCATCCATGTCACTTCTTCCAACGATCCGCTCAGGCCCTGCAGTTGGCTCCACGATCCTTGCAGGGCCCGCATATGCGGCTGCAGCCTGTAGAGCAGGATGACGAACGCGATGATCAGCGGGAAACTCACCTGCGCCAGCCAGGCGCCGATCACCACCGCCAGAAACAGCATGGCATGGAGAACCTCCGTCAGCGGCGGCAACGCGCCCTGGCGGACCTGCAGGACGAAGGAGGCGCGGCGAACCGCATCGGACGCGGTATCGAATGTCGCCTTCTCCCGGCTCTCCTGGCCGAAGATGCGGATCAGGCGTCCGGCATGCACCAGATGCAGCATCTGCGAGGCAAGATGGCTGTTGCGCGAAGCGACGCTGCGGCTGGGGCCCTTCAGATTGGCCGAGAGGATGGCGTGCGCGATCTGGACGAGCGCCAGTCCAAGCGTGACCAGCAGCGTCATGCGCCACGACAGCAGAAGCAGGAAGGCCAGGAGGATGATGGCGGCCGATGCGCTGATGATCGCCGACAGCATGATCTGGATCGCATCGGACGCCCGCCAGGATTCGTTGGAGATGATGTTGAGCAGCCGCCCGGGGCTCTGCCTGAGGAAGAAGGGGTAACCTACCCGCAACAGCTGCTCCGACAGGGCGCTGCGGATCGAATGACTGGCCTTGCCGGAGATGAAGGTCGTCAGCAGCGTGTTGGCGAAGGCGAAGACGTTCTTGAGGATGATCGAGCCGAGGATGGCGGCCGAGATGACGACAAGCCGGTCGCGCTCGCTGAAGCCCGATCCGACCTGCTGGAGGACAGCGGAGAACCCAGCCATTCCCGTCGCATCGCCGTGCCCCATGATGATGCCCAGCAGGGGGATGATCAGGCCGATGCCGAACCCTTCGAGGGCAGCGCTGACCAGGCCGAGAGCCACCACGGCCGGAACCAGGCGCAGTTGCCGCTTTCCGAACGCGCGAAACAGCATCGGCAGGCTAGGCGGGAGCAATGGCATCAGAGCGGTGCCTCGGCATTGGCTTGTTGATCCTGGCGCACCGGCTCGGCCTGTAGACGTCTCGCCAGCAGGAGGTATCTGGCCGCGCCGAGCACATTCATGCCGACGATCGGCCAGTGCGACAGATCGAGTTCAGGGTCGAACGCGGGCCCGCCCGCTAGTTCCCGGAAAGCCCCTCTCACGGCCCAATAGAAATGGCGAAGCAGCCAAGGCGCATGGCGAATGTGTTTCAGGCAGAGCCCGCCATTGCCCAGGCTGTAGTCGCGGTGCAGCTTTTCGATGGCTTTGCGATCGCGCCGGCCGTGATGATGGAATATCGTCATGTCGGGCACATACTCGACCGCGATGCCGAGCAGCACCGCCCGAACGAGGTAATCGGTATCCTCCGCAGACCGCAATGGCCCGCCTGCGCCGAAGCGCTCGTCGAAATAGCCGATACGGGCGGCGACATCGCGGTGCATCGTCATGTTGCAGCCCAGCACGAAGCCGCCGGGATGAATATCCGGCGTCAGCCGCTCGCGCACCCGCGATCGCTTGATCGTGAAAGGCAGATCCCTGGGATCGCCCAACTCGACGCTGCCGCCCCGGATGAGCCATTGCTCGCCGGACGCATAGTGTCGCTCCAGGTCGCGCAGATAGTCGCGATGCACCGCGCAATCGTCATCGACGAAGACAAGCACACGGCCGCGCGCGCGCCGCAACCCGGCGTTTCGGGCAGCCGCCAGTCCGGGGCGTGGCTCGCAAACGGGCGTGAAGGGGATGTCCGACATAGCGGCGATGCCGGCCAGGCGTTCCGCCGTGCGGTCGCTCGAGCCATTGTCGACGACCACGAGCTCGGCCGCGAAGTCGGCATGGGCACGGCACGCGGCCTGCACCGACTTGATGCAGGCCTCGAGCACGGCGACGCGGTTGCGCGTGCAGATGATGAAGCTGACTTCCGGCGCCGATCGGTCCGGTCGCGGGTTGGCCGGGGCGAGGCCGAGCGCCGTCGAACGATCGCGTTGCAGAGGTTGGTGGGCTTTGACTTTCATGCCTCTAGCCCACCTGATGAGATGCCAGAACCGCGGCGGCGGGCGCGGATTTGAAGAAGTATTCCACGGCGTCCGCTTGCTTGCCGGCCGACAGCGAGGCGCGGCTGAGCCAGGGCGCCCAGGCGCCCGGCCGCAGCGCATATTTCTCGCGCCGCCTGATGGCGTTCCACTTCGCGGTCCGCGTCAGCAGTTCATGCGTCAATGGGGGCTGCCTTTCGTCGGCGACGAGCTGGTAAAGGAAATAGAACAGGTTGAGCGCGCCCGCCTCGAAGCTCGGCCGCGTCTCGTCCGGCAGCGAGCCGATCCGTTCCTCCAGCGCGAGAATGAAGTCGGCCGCACGGGTAACCGTGTCGTGGCTGACCGCTTCGCCGATGTCGCGCAGGTCCCGCGAGGCTTCCGCGAGGCCCTCGCGCTCGAGATTCTCGGCCACGATCCGCAAATGCGTCCTGCGCATCTCCTTGCTGTGCCGGCTGGTCACGCTTGCCTGATGGACGCGGTAGACGAGCAGGTTTTCGGGCATCATGGCCGCCGGATAGCGGCCGGCCAGCCGCCTGAAGAGATCGAAATCCTCGGCGTGCCTGTAGGTCGGGTCGTAGTTGAGAGCGGCGTCTTCGATGACCTTCCTGTTGTAGACGACCGTCGGGTGCATGAAGATCGTGAAGAACATCGCCAATATGGGCATGCGGCCGAACTGGAACACCGGATCGGGCTTGCCCTTGGCGATGCGGCCGCGGATCAACATGTCGACGCCGGCGCCGCAGAAGCCGAGTTCGGGCCGCTGTTCGAAGAGCGCCACCTGGCGCGACAGGCGCCAGGGATAGGCGATGTCGTCGGCGTCCATCCGCGCGACCAGTTCGCCCCGGGTGACCGCCAGCCCTTCGTTGAGCGTCGCGACGAGGCCGCGATTTTCACGCGAGATGATCGAGATGCGGCTGTCGGCCTGCCGGAATCGCTCGAGAATCTCGAGCGAATTGTCGCTCGACCCGTCATCGATCGCGACGACCTCCAGGCGGCGGTAGTCCTGCCGCAGGATGCTTTCCAGTGCCGCGGCGAGATAGGGTCCGGCATTGTAGACCGGCAGCAGGACGGAGACGAGCGGCGCGGCGGTCATCGTCTTGCATCCGTTCGCGGGAGGTCGAGCGATGGCGTGCGGCCATCGGGCGATCCGCCGGGATAGGCTTCCGCCGGCCTCGCAAACCAGCCGGCATGACCGGCCGGGGCTCGCCGGACATACGGGAAGCGGCGCTTGAGGCTGTTGAGCGGCCTTTCGAAAACCAGCCAGGAAATCGAGGCCACGACAATCGTGGCGGTGCCCGCAACCAGGAACCGTCCTGGTCCTTGCTGCGAGACATTGAGCGGAATCCAGGGTTGCGACTTGACGGCGAGCGACAGCAAGATCGGATGATAGAGATAAACGCCGTAGCTGATGCGGCCGAGACCAAGCAGCGGCGGCTGGTCAAGAAGCTTGCCGAGAGGGCCGCCAAGGCCGCTCGAACAGGCGGCGACGATGGCCATCAGCGGCACCAGGGGCAGGACTTGCCGCACCAGCCAATGGGCCCATTCCAGCATCGGATCGGCAGGCGCAGGGACAAACCACTCGATGACAAGGAATAAGGCCGCGAAGGCAGGCCAGCCGAGCCGCATCCATTGCGGCAGGGCCGCGCCCCTCGACCGCCAGCAAGCAAGTAGCGCGCCCGTCGCCAGCGCGTCCATGGATGCCGGCGGCAGCAGGTCGCGCGCCAGCGCCGTGTTGGCGGTGAGCGGCCAATAAAAGCGGTAGGCCAGCGACAGCGCGATGACGGCGATGCAGATCTGTTCGAAGCGCCGGCGTGGGGCCAAAAGGACGACCAATGGCCAGGCGATATAGAACTGCTCCTCGATGCTCAGGCTCCAGAAATGGCACAGCACCCAGGGGTTCCAGTTGTTGTGCAGCGCATACCAGAAATTCGACAGATAGAGCGCATGCCAGATCAGCGATCCCCTGGACTGCTCCAGATCAAACAGCCAGACGAAACCCAGCACGGCAAAATAGGGAGGGAATATGCGCAGCGCCCGTCTGATCTAGAAGGACCGCAGCGCCGGGCCGGTTTCAAACGCGGCGGCCGCGCGCGCTTCCAGCAGCAGGCGGGTGATCAGGAAGCCGCTCAGCACGAAGAACAGCCGCACACCGATGTGGCCCCAGAACGAAGATCCTCCCGCCGCGAAGAAATGCGAGTACAACACCATCGTCACGGCGATGGCCCTTAGTGCATCCAGTTGGATGTCGCGGGCGTTTGCCATCAGCTTGCGCCCATGTGATGTCCGTGCCCTCTGGCCGGTTCGAGCTGCGGGCGAAGACAGACGATACCTGCCCTCGGCCTGGTACCGTCAAACCCGAGCCTTGCGAGTCCATCCGAGCCAGGAACGAATTCGACGGATGGACAGCTCAAGTTCGTCAAGCTGGCGGAATCCTCCACGGCGTATGTCCAGTCGCAAACGAGTCCCCCGATAGATGGTTCGGTCACGGCATTGTGCAGTGCAACACAAAAAATTTAGCAAGCTGAAATACTTATGTGAGCAAGGCTAGAAATCGGCCAAAAGCCGCCATTTTTTCGGTTTCTTGCGATTTTTGATAGCACTTCAACCCTATGGTTCGAGTTGTATCGATCTACCCGCTTTGGTTGATTGGGAGCACTTCTGCCCTGGGAGACAGGAGGCGTTCGAATCTTTGTAAAAAAATCTCGAAATTTGAGAAAATTACATTTTATCTATTTGGGTCTATACCGATTTGCCCGCGAATGAATTGGAATCATTGGCCTTTCGCGGTGCAGCATAGTCGTTTTTTTCGTCGGCTGGCCAGACGGCTCGCTTACGCCTCACACCGCCGCGAACACCACCGTCTGCGCCAGCCCGCCACCCCTGCGGTTCTCCAGCGTCACCGTCCCGCCGTAGCGCTCGATGATCTCCTTGGCGATGGCGAGGCCGAGGCCGGCGCCGGGGATGAATTGCTGGCGGCCGGGGTCGACGCGGAAGAAGGGTTCGAAGGCCTTGTTGATGAGGTCGGGCGGGATGCCCGGGCCGTTGTCGGAAATGGTCAGCACGGCGCGCCTGTCGGTAACAGTGAGGTCGATGCTGCAGGCCTTGCCGTGGGTAGCGGCGTTGACGATCAGGTTGCGCAGCGCGCGGCGCAGGCCGAGCGCGCCGGCGCGTACCGACACCTTGTCGAGATGGCCGATCGAGACGGCGTGGCCGAGCGCGACCATCTCGGCTTCGATATCTCCGACCATCTTGCGCAGGTCCAGCGGCTCGACGGCGTCCTGGTTCACCTCCTCGCGCACCAGGCGGATGGCGCTGTCGGCGATGCGGTCGAGCTCGTCGAGGTCGTGAAGCCATTTGTCGCGGTCCTCGTCGAGGAATTCGGCGCGCAGGCGCATGCGCGTCATCGGCGTGCGCAGGTCATGGCCGGCGGCGGCGACGAGGCGCATGCGGCTTTCCATGGCCGTGCGCAGCCGCGACGACAGCTGGTTCAGCGCATGCGCCGTCGCCTTGACCTCGGCCGAGCCCACTTCCGGCACCGCCGCCAGCACGCCATCGCTGCCGATCTTGGAGACGGCGGCCTCCAGCATTTCCAGCGGCCGGATCAGCACCGATGTGAAATAGACCGAGACGGCGGTGGCGCCGGCCACGATCAGCGAGATCCAGCCGGCCAGAACCAGCCACTCGCGTCCGGGCGGCTTGAGGTGCGGCACCTCGATGATCGCCCAGCGCCTGTCGGGCATTTGCACCGAGGCGATCTGGCCGGCTTCGTCGGGCTTCTCGCTGATGATGGCCAGGAGGTCAAGGCCGCGGCGTTGCAGGATGTCGTTGAGCATTTCCGTTTCCGCACGGGCGACCTTGCCGGCGGCCGGATGGTCGCTGAATTGCACCCGCAGCACATCCGGTATCGGCCCCGGCAGCAGGCGCACCACGAGCTCCATCTGCTGGGCGATCCAGGGCACGGTCAGCTCCGGCGGCGGCCCGCCGCCGCGCACGCTGATGACGGCGGCGGTCGCCAGGCCGACGACGCCGACGATCGAAAGGACCAGCAGCAGGATGAGGCGGCGGCGCAGCGAGTTCACGCCTGCGCCTCCACGGCCTCGACACGCGCGGTCAGCTGGTAGCCGCCATTGCGCACGGTCTTGAACAGCGGCCCGTCGCCGGTGTCCGAAAATTTGCGGCGCAGCCGGCTCATCAGCACGTCGACCGAGCGTTCGAGCGGGTCGCGCTCGCGGCCTTGGGTGAGATCAAGCAGCTGGTCGCGCGACAGCAGCCGGCCGGGGCGGTCGAGGAACACCTGCAACAGGTCGAACTCGGCGCCGGTGAGGTCGACGAGATCGCCTCGTGCGTCCATCACCTTGCGGGTGTCGGGCTCCAGCCGGTAGCTGGCGAAGCGGTAGATACGGGCGCGGGGGGCAGGTGCCTCTTCCGGCGCGGCGCGCCGCAGCACGGCGCGGATGCGGGCGGTGAGTTCGCGCGGGTTGAAGGGCTTGCCGAGATAATCGTCGGCGCCGAGCTCAAGGCCGATGATGCGGTCGACATCTTCCTTCAGCGCCGTCAGCAGAATGACGGGGAGATGCGGTTTGCGATCACGCATGGCACGGCAGATGTCGAGGCCGGAGCCGTCGGGCAGCATGACGTCGAGCACGACGAGGTCGAACTGGCCAGCACCCAGCTTCTGCTCGCATTCGCGCCGGTCGGCCGCCACCGAGACGCGAAAACCCTGGCCGTCGAGGTAGCGGCCGAGCAGCGTCCTGATCTCGCGGTCGTCATCCACGACGAGGATATGGGGTTGTGATTGCATGATCATGCCCTTGCCCATGAGAATTTGGGCTTAGCCGTGATTATAGGGAGCGCGCGCGCCAGCGGCATGGAAAATTGCAACGCAATGTTTCCGACGGGCTGTCAGAAACGTTCGGAAACAAATTGCCGCTTTGCGGAAACCTTCGGCAACATGCCGACGCGAAGCAGACAAACAGGCTTCCTATCCTCATGGCTGTCCGATGCATGAGAGAAAGGAACCCCGTCATGCGAAGCAGACTTCTTGCGCTCGGCCTGTTTTCCGTCGCCGCAATCCCCCCCGTGCTCGCGGCCCAGCCAGACCCCGGCGCCGCGCCAGGCGGGCCGCCGGTCATGGCTCAGGATGGACCGGACCATGGCCCGATGCCCTGGTTCGGCCAGAATGGCCCGCATGGGCCGATGCGGCACGGTCCGCAGGGTTGGGGTCCGCAAGGCCCTGAAGGCTTCGGCCCACACCGCATGGGACCGCCGCCGGAATTCATGCTGGCCGCCCGGCTGGCGGCGCTGGAGACGCGCGTCGGCATCCGCAGTGAGCAGCTCGATGCCTGGCGCGACTATACCAGCGCATTGCAGGCGGTGCTTTCGCCGCCACGGCATGATCGTGGTCCCGGTGGCACTGGTGGCCCCGGCCCTGGTGAGCCCGAGGCCAAGGGCCCCGATGCGGGCCCGGGCGGCAAGCCCGATCCCTTCGCCTTCCAGGAAAGACTGGCCGACGAGGTTACCGCGCGCGCGGCTTCGGCCGCCAAGCTGAAAGACGCGATCGCCGAGCTGCGCACCAAGCTCACGCCCGAACAGCTCGAAATCCTGGCTTCGGCGGAACGCCCCCACGGACCACCCCCCGGTCCCTGGGGCGGCCCGCCGGAAGATGCAGCCGGACCTGGAGGTCCGCCCGACCAGGGCGGACAGCTTCCGCCACCCCAGCCCGGGAATGGCTGACAACTCCGTCCGGCTGCCCGGCCGGCCCGGTGTCCAACCCGTTCTCGGGCCGGCCGGTTTTTCGGGATGGCGGCCATGTCCGCCATCCCACCGTTCAAATCATCCACAATGGAAGCACGGCAATGTGGGAAGCCATGATGATGCTGCGGCTGATCGCATCGACGAGCCCGAGGCACTCGCTCGGCCAACGCGCCAATCATGCCGCCATGCCGGCGGCGTTGCCCGCCGACACGCTGAAGGGCGCGGTGCGCTTGCACTTTGCCGCCTGGCGCCTGTCGCTGCCGGTTTCGCAGCAGCCCAACGGCCACGGACATCATGACCGCAAGATCGCGTAAGACCTATCTTGTCCTGGCGGGCGTGCTGATCGTCCTGGCCGCCATGGCGGCGCTGAGCGCCTATGGCCGCTCGACAGTCGAGCCCGCCGCGCAGGCTCTTGCCGCGCCGCGGGCCAGCCTGACGGTTGCGGTCGAAAAAGTGCGCTCCGAGGCGGTCGCCTCGTCGATCAGCGCCACCGGCACCGTCGCCGCCTGGCAGGAAGCGACTGTCGGCGCTGAGACGTCCAGCCTCAAATTGACCGAAGTGCTTGTCTCAGAGGGCGATCATGTGCGGGCCGGCGATGTCGTCGCCCGGCTCGACGCCTCGGTGCTCAAAGCACAGCTGGCCGAGCAGAAGGCGGCGGTCGACCAGGCGCAGGCGACGCTGGACACCGCCGTATCCGCCGCCGGCCGCGCCGACAGGCTGCTGGCCAGCAAGGCAATCAGCGCCGAGACGGCGGAAGACAAGGCGACCGCCGTCAAGACCGGCCGGGCCTCGGTCGAGCAGGCCAAGGCCGCCGCTGACAGGCTGCAGGCCGAGCTCGACCAGGCAACCATCCGCGCGCCCTTCGACGGCATCGTCTCCAACCGACCGGCGGTTGCCGGCTCGATCGTCCAGGCCGGCACCGAGCTGATGAAGATCATCCGCGACGGCAGGCTGGAGGTCGGCGTGCTTGTTCCCGAAAAGGACCTGCCAATGGTCTCGGTCGGGCAGGCGGCAAATGTCGTCGACGCTTCGGGCCGGACCTTTGCCGGCAGCGTCTCTTCGATCGCCGAGACGGTCAGTTCGACGACGCGGCTCGCCACCGTCTATGTCGCGCTCGGCGCGGGTTCGGGCCTGAAGCCCGGCATGTTCGCCCGCGTCTCGATCGCAGGCGCCGCCTCGCAAAGGCTCAGCGTCGCCGAGGCCGCCCTTGTCTGGCAGGACGGCAAGCCTGTTGTTTTCGTCGTCGACGCCACCGGCAAGGCCGCCGCGCGCACGGTCACCACCGGCGCGCACCGGAACGGCCGCGTCGCCATAGAAAGCGGGCTGTCGGAGGGCGACAGTGTCGTCGTCGCCGGCGCCGGCTTCCTCAGTGACGGCAATCTGGTGCGTACCGCCGATGCGCAAGCGGGCACCAACACCGCCGGCAAGGTGACGGAGGCGGCGCGATGAACGCCATTTCCTCCTGGTCGATTCGCAACCCGGTGCCGACCATCGTTTTGTTCCTGTCGCTGACCATTGCCGGCCTCTACGGCTTCATGCAGCTGCGCACCAACAACATGCCCGACATCGACCTGCCGACGGTCACCGTCACCGTCTCGCAGCCGGGCGCGGCACCGAGCGAAATGGAAGTGCAGGTGGCGCGGGTGGTCGAGAACGCCGTGGCGACGCTGGAGGGCGTTGACGACGTCTCGACCTCGATCAGCGAAGGCTCGTCCGTCACCACCGTCGAGTTCACGCTCGGCACCGATCCCGAGACCGCCACCAACGATGTCCGCAACGCCGTATCCGAAGTGCAGTCGAGCCTGCCGGCGGCCGCGCAGACGCCTGTCGTGGCCAAGATGAACGCGACCGGCAATTCGGTGCTGACCTATGTCGTCGAGGCACCCGCAATGTCGCCGGACGCACTGAGCTGGTACATCGACAATGATGTCGCCAAGGCGCTGCTCGGCGTTGACGGCGTCTCCAAGATCACCCGCTCGGGCGGCGTCGACCGGGTCATCCGCGTCGAACTGGATCCGGACCGTCTCGCCGCGCTCGGCATCAGCGCCGGCGATGTCAGCCAGACGCTCGCCTCCAACAATGTCAACCAGCCGGGCGGCCGCACCAGCGTCGGGGGGCAGGAGCAGTCGGTACGCACGCTGGCCAGCGCCGGCACCGTCGAGGCGCTGGCCGATACGCGCATCGCGCTCAATGGCGCCGGCGGCGTCAAGCTCTCGGATCTCGGCAGGGTGGTCGACAGCTGGGAAAAGCCGCGCCAGGCCGCCTATCTCGACGGCAGGCAGGTCGTCGCCTTCAACGTCTACCGCTCGGTCGGGTCGAGCGAGATCGACGTGGTCAAGGCCGCGCGCGCTGCGATCGCCGGCATCGGCGCCAAGACCGACGTTGCCAAATTCACCGAAGTCACCTCGTCCTCCGGCTTCGTCCAGGAAAGCTATGACGCCGCATTCGAGGCGCTGTGGCTCGGCGCGTTGCTGGCCATCGGCGTCGTCTGGCTGTTCTTGCGCGACATCAGGGCGACGCTGGTTTCGGCGGTCGCCATGCCGCTGTCGCTGATCCCGACTTTCGCCGTCATGGCGGCGTTCGACCTTTCGCTCAACAACATCACCTTGCTGGCGCTGTCGCTGGTGGTCGGCATCCTGGTCGACGACGCCATCGTCGAGATCGAGAACATCGTGCGCCACATGCGCCAGACCGGCGCCAGCGCCTACCAGGCGGCGATCGAGGCCGCCGACGAGATCGGGCTTGCCGTGGTGGCGACCACGGCGACCATCGTCGCGGTGTTCCTGCCGGTCGCCTTCATGCCCGGCATTCCCGGAAAATTCTTCTTCTCCTTTGCTGTCGCGGTCTGCGTGTCAGTGCTGTTCTCCCTGCTTGTCGCTCGCATGCTCACCCCGTTGATGGGCGCCTATCTGGTGCGCGCCGGCGGCCACAGCGAGGACGATCTGCCGGCCTGGGTACCGACCTATCTCTGGCTGCTGCGCAAGGCGCTCGACCATCGCTGGATCACGCTTGTCGCCGGCATCGCCTTCTTCGCCGGTTCGCTGGCGCTGGCAACGAAACTGCCGACCGAATTCATGGCGGCGACCGATCGCGGCCGCTCGATGATCTCGGTCGAGCTGCAGCCGGGGTCGACGATCGAACAGACGACCGCCGTCGTCCAGGACATCACAAAGCGACTGAAGGCCGAGCCGGCCGTCGACAGCATCTTTGCTACCATCGGCACCGCGGCCTCATCCGGCGGTGGGCCGAACCGTGGGTCGACCTCCGCGGAGGTGCGCAGCGCCAACGTCACCGTCAATCTGAAGCCGCGCGGCGAGCGTAGCGTCAGCCAGCAGCAGTTCGAGGCAGAGGCCTCACCGAAGCTCAACGATATTCCGGGTGCGCGCATCCAGTTCGGCGCCGACGGCTTTGCCGGCGCCAAGGTGGCGATCACGCTGGTCGGCGATGATGGCGAGGCGCTGCAGAGAGCGAGCGATGCGCTGATCGATGGGATGAAGTCGGTGCCTGGCCTCATCAACCCGACCTCGACGGCGGCAACGACCAAGCCGGAACTGATCGTGCGCCCCGACAGCGCCAGGGCGGCCGAACTCGGTGTCACGCCGACTGAGATCGCGTCGACGGTGAAGATCGCCACCATCGGCGACACCGACACCAGCCTGGCCAAGTTCAATCTCGGCGACCGCCAGGTGTCCGTTGTCGTCACCTTGCCCGACGGCGCCATCGACGATCCGGCGAAACTGGCCGTCCTGCCGCTGATCGGCAGCAAGGGCACGGTGCCGCTGGGTGCGGTCGCCGATATCGGCTTTAATGCCGGGCCAAACAGCATCACAAGGGTGGGGCGCAGCCGCAGCGCCACTGTCGAGGCGGATCTTTCCGGCCTGACGCTCGGCCAGGCGACCGCTTCCATCCACGCCTTGCCGGCGATGCGCAACCTGCCCGCCGGCGTGCATGAACTGGCGCGCGGCGATGCGGCGCGCATGCAGGAGCTGTTCTCGGGCTTTGCCACCGCGATCGCCGCCGGCATTTTGCTGATGTATCTGACACTGGTGCTGCTGTTTCGCGGCTTCGTGCAGCCGGTGACCATCCTGGTCGCGCTGCCACTGTCGGTTGGCGGTGCGCTCGGCTTCATGCTGATTACCGGCAAGGCGCTTGGCATATCGCCGCTGATCGGGATATTGATGCTGATGGGCATTGCGGCCAAGAACTCGATCTTGCTTGTCGAGTACGCTCTGGTCGCCGAGAAGGAGCGAGGCATGAGCCGCTTCGACGCACTGCTCGACGCCGCGCGCAAGCGGGCACGGCCCATCGTCATGACATCGATCGCCATGGGCGCCGGCATGTTGCCGATCGCGCTCGGCATCGGCGCCGACGCCGAGACGCGGGCGCCGATGGCGATCGCCGTGATCGGCGGGCTCATCTCCTCGACCGTGCTCAGCCTCGTCTATGTTCCCGTCGTCTACACCTTCATGGACGACATCCAGCGCTTCCTCGGCCGGCATCTCGCCCGGCTCCTGGTGGAGCGATCCGATCCCGACAGCCAGACGGCGACCGCAACTCCAGCGAAAGATCATCCAGGCCATGTCTATCCAGTCTAGCCCGTCTTCCCGCCGCCGGCTCGCGCCCTGGGCCGCAGCGCTTACCGCCACGGTTCTTCTGGCGGCCTGTTCGCAGGAGGGGAGTAAAGCTCCGGCCGGCATGGCCGGTGCAAGCAAGCCGGAGGTCGGCGTCGTCACGCTGCATCCGCAATCGGTGGCGATCACGGCCGAACTGCCGGGACGCACGTCAGCCTCGCTCACCGCCGATGTGCGCCCGCAGGTCAACGGCATCATCCAGGCACGGCTGTTCAAGGAAGGCAGCGAGGTGGTGGTCGGGCAGCCGCTCTACCTCATCGATCCAGCGAGCTACCAGGCATCCTATGACAGCGCGCAGGCAGCCCAGCAGAAGGCCGAAGCGGCGGTGCCGACGGCGCAAGCCAAGTTCGATCGCTATGCCGGCTTGCTGAAGCAGAACGTTGTTTCCAAACAGGATTATGACGATGCCGCGGCAACGCTGGCGCAAGCCAACGCGGATGTGGCGTCGGCCAAGGCCAGTGTCGAAACCGCGCGCATCAATCTCGACTACACCAAGATCACCGCGCCGATCGCCGGCCGCATCGACAAGTCATCGCTGACGCCAGGCGCCCTGGTTACCGCCAATCAGGACACCTTGCTCACCACAATCCGTTCGCTCGATCCGATCAATGTCGACGTCACGCAGTCGAGCACCAATCTGCTCAACCTGCGCCAGGCGATCAATGAGGGCCGGCTGAAGTTCAGCGGCCCCAATGTCAGCGTCAAGCTGAAGCTCGAGAACGGCACCATCTACACGCAGACCGGCAAGCTGGAATTCGCCGGCGCCAATGTCGACCAGACGACCGGTACGTTCGCGCTTCGGGCCGAGTTCCCCAATCCCGACCGCCTGCTTTTGCCGGGCATGTATGTGCGGGCGCTGGTCGAGGAGGGCGTCGCCCAGAACAGTTTCCTGGTGCCGCAGCGCGGCGTCACCCGCAACACCAAGGGCGAGGCGACCGCGATGGTCATCAACGCGCAGGGCAAGGTCGAGACGCGCGTGCTCACTGTCCGCAACAGCGTCGGCAACAACTGGCTGGTGGATTCCGGCGTCGGCGATGGCGACCGCGTCATCGTCGAGGGCTTGCAGCTGGTCCGCCCCGGCGGCGATGCGACGGGCGTCGAAGTGACGATCGACGAGACGACCGGCGAGGTTAAGGACCGCGCGCAAACGTCATCGTCCGTGTCTTCCACAGCGGTGGCCGATAATGGCCAAAAACCGGCGCAAGGCGCCTCGGCCGGGAACTGAGCGATGTCAGCATTCTTCATCAACCGGCCGATCTTCGCCTGGGTGATCGCCATCGTGATCATGCTGGGCGGCCTGCTCGCGCTGACCTCGCTGCCGATCTCGCAATATCCGCAGATCGCGCCGACCACCGTCAACATCAGCGCCACCTATCCGGGCGCCGATGCATCGACCGTCGAGAATTCGGTGACCAAGGTCATCGAGCAAGGCATGACCGGCATCGACAATCTCGACTACATGACGGCAACCTCGACCTCGACCGGGCAGGCGTCGATCACGCTGACCTTCACGACGGCCGCCGATCCCGACACCGCCCAGGTGCAGACCCAAAACAAGCTGCAGCTGGTGCAGTCGCAGCTGCCGCAAGTGGTGCAGAGCAACGGCATCACCGTGTCCAAATCCTCGACCGGCTTCCTGATGGTCATCGGCTTCGTCTCGAGCGACGGCAAGATGAACTCGACCGACCTTGCCGACTATGTCGATAGCACCATCAACGACACGCTGAAGCGCGTCGAAGGCGTCGGCTCGACACAGCTGTTCGGCTCCAGCTATGCCATGCGCATCTGGCTCGATCCCGACAAGCTCGCCAAATACACGCTGATGCCGAGCGACGTGGCCTCGGCGATCGAGGCGCAGAACACGCAGGTTTCGGCTGGCCAGCTCGGCGGCATGCCGCAGCGCAAGGGCCAGCAGCTCAACGCCACGGTGACGGCCAAGAGCCGGCTGCAGACCGCCGAACAGTTCCGCAACATCATCCTGAAGAGCCAGACGGATGGCTCGCTTGTGCGCCTCAACGATGTCGCCACCGTCGAGCTCGGCGCCGAAAGCTATACGACGCAGGCCAGATACAACGGCCAGCCGGCGGCCGGCGTTGCGATCAACCTCGCGACCGGCGCCAACGCCATCAGCACGGCGGAAGCGGTGCGCACGACGATCAACCGGCTGAGCTCGACCTTCCCGCAAGGCGTCGAGGTCGTCTACCCCTATGACACCTCGCCCTTCGTGCGGCTGTCGATCGAGGAGGTGGTCAAGACGCTGGCCGAGGCGATCGTGCTGGTGTTCCTGGTGATGTTCATCTTCCTGCAGAACCTGCGGGCGACGATCATCCCGACGATCGCGGTACCGGTGGTGCTGCTCGGCACGTTCGGCGTGCTGTCGCTGTTCGGCTATTCGGTCAACACGCTGACCATGTTCGCCATGGTGCTGGCCATCGGCCTGCTGGTCGACGACGCCATCGTCGTGGTCGAGAATGTCGAACGCGTCATGCAGGAGGAAGATCTGTCGCCGAAAGAGGCGACGCGAAAATCGATGAACGAGATCACCGGCGCGCTGGTCGGCATCGCCACCGTGCTGTCGGCAGTGTTCGTGCCGATGGCCTTCTTCGGGGGCTCGACCGGCATCATCTACCGGCAGTTCTCGGTGACCATCGTTTCGGCCATGGTGCTGTCGGTGCTGGTGGCGCTGGTGCTGACGCCGGCGCTGTGCGCCACCATCCTGCGGCGGCCGAAGGACCATGCGACGCAGACCGGCCCGTTCGGCTGGTTCAACCGCGTCTTCGACCGCGGCACGACGGCTTATCGCGACGGCTCGCACGGCATCATCAACCGGTCCTGGCGTTTCCTCGCCATCTTCCTCGCCATCGTCATCGCCATGGGCTGGATGTTTGCCCGGCTGCCGAGCTCGTTCCTGCCGGAAGAGGACCAGGGCATCCTGATCACCAGCGTGTCGCTGCCGGTCGGTGCGACGCAGGACCGAACCGAGCGTGTGCTGAAGCAAGTCACCGACCACTATCTCAACGACGAAAAGGACGCTGTCGCAGGAGTGTTCACTGCTTCCGGCTTCGGCTTCGGCGGCGCCGGGCAGAATGTCGGCATTGCCTTCGTACCGCTGAAGGAATTCAGCAAGCGTTCATCGCCGACCCTGGCGGCGCAAGCGGTCGCCCGCCGCGCCATGGGTGCCTTCTCCAAGATCAGGGACGCGCAGGTCTTCGCGCTTGCCCCGCCCGCCATCCAGGGTTTCGGCAACACCAACGGCTTCGATTTCTACCTGCAGGACGTCAACGGAGCCGGCCATGATGCGCTGATCCAGACGCGAAACCAGCTTCTGGGGCTCGCGGCGCAGAGCAAGCTGCTCACCGCCACAAGGCCCAACGGCCAGGAGGACCAGCCGCAATTCTCGATCGACATCGACCAGGAGAAGGCCAGCGCGCTGGGCGTCAGCCTCGCCGACATCAACAACACGCTGTCGAGCGCCTGGGGCAGCGACTACGTCAACGATTTCATCGATCGCGGCCGGGTGAAGCCGGTCTATATGCAGTCGGACGCGAACTTCCGCATGCAGCCGGAAGATCTGGACAAATGGCAGGTGCGCAATGCCAGCGGCGCCATGGTGCCGTTCTCGGCCTTCGCCTCCAGCCACTGGACATTCGGCTCGCCCAGGCTTGAACGCTACAATGGCTCGGCGGCGGTCGAAATCCAGGGTGCGGCGGCCACCGGCGTGAGCTCCGGTGCGGCGATGGACGAGATCGACAAGCTCGTCGCGCAACTGCCGGCCGGATATTCGCATGAATGGACCGGGCTGTCGCACCAGGAACGGCTCTCCGGCAACCAGGCGCTGTCGCTCTATGCGATTTCGGCGCTGGTCGTGTTCCTGTGCCTGGCGGCACTTTATGAGAGCTGGTCGATCCCGTTCGCGGTCATGCTGTCGGTGCCGATCGGCATCTTCGGCGCACTCGCGGCGGCGACCCTCTTCGGCCAGACCAACGACGTCTATTTCAAGGTCGGCCTGCTGACCACGATTGGCCTGGCCTCCAAGAACGCCATCCTGATCGTCGAATTCGCCATCGAGCGGCAGGCGGCCGGCATGGGGCTGGTCGAAGCGACGCTGGAGGCGGCGCGACAACGATTGCGGCCGATCCTGATGACGTCGCTGGCCTTCATCCTCGGCGTCACGCCGCTCGCCATCGCCAGCGGCGCCGGTTCAGGCGCGCAGAACTCTGTCGGCATCGGCGTGATGGGCGGCATGATCGCGGCGACGGTAATCGGCGTGTTCCTGGTGCCGCTGCTGTTCGTCACAGTGCGGCGCATCTTCAAGGGCAGGGTGGCCAAGCCAGATACGGGGCCTGATACCGGGCAAGACACAGGCGAGAAGCCGGCGACAGCCAACCAGCAATAAGGAAACTTTCCATGACAGGTTTTGAACGTGGCCCTGTGGCCGCGGGGCGGCTCATTGTGCCCATGATTACGGCTGTTCTGCTCAGCGGATGCGTTGTCGGCCCGGACTATCGCACACCCGTACTGCCGATGCCGGCAAACTGGAGCGGTGAGAAGCCGACGAAATCCGTCCAGCCGGCGCAGCTGTCGCAATGGTGGCAGCGCCTGCGCGATCCGCAGCTCAACACGCTTGTCGAGGAAGCGGTCGCCGGCAATCTCGACGTCGCCACCGCCAAGGCCAAGATCCGCGAGGCGCGCGCCAGCTATCGCCAGAGCGCCGGCACGTTGCTGCCGTCCGTGGACGGCTCCGGCTCGGTCACCCGCAACAAGTCGGCCGCGACCACATCGGGCACCAATTCCATCTACACAGAATACCAAGCAGGCTTCGACGCCAGCTGGGAACTCGACCTGTTCGGCGCCAACCGCAGGGGCGTCGAGGCCGCTCGCTACGGCGTCGACGCGGCGCAAGAGGAATTGCGCTCGACGCTGCTGACCCTGGTCGGCGATGTCGCGTCCTATTACACCCAGGCGCGCGGCTACCAGGCCCGCATCGCGCTCGCCAGGCGTTCGGCCGTATCGCAGCGGCAGACCGCCGAACTCACCCGCACCATGTTGCTGGCGGGGTCGGCAACGGCGGCCGATGTCGCCAAGGCGATGGGGCAGGCGGCCAGCACCGAGGCCGCGGTGCCGACGCTGGAGGCAAGCTATGCCGAGGCGGTGCATCGCCTGTCGGTGCTCACCGGACGGCCACCGGCTGCCCTGGCCGAGCGGCTGAAGCGCAGCAAGCCGATCCCGTCACCGCGCCTGCCGATGCCGACCGGACTCCCCGCCGACATCCTGCTTTCGCGCCCGGATGTGCGCATGGCCGAGCGGCAATATGCGCAGTACACCGCCAAGGTCGGCCAGGCCGAGGCGGCGCGCTATCCTTCGGTCAGCCTGACCGGAAACATCAGCACGGCGGCGCTCAATCTCGGCGACCTCGGCAAGAATTCGTCGATCGGCTGGTCCTTCGGGCCGACGCTCAGCGTGCCGCTGTTCAACGCCGGGCAGCTGCAGGCGGCCGCCGATGTCGCCCGCGCGCAGCGCGACCAGTATTTCATCGCCTACCGCTCCTCGGTGCTGACGGCGCTCGAGGATGTCGAGAATGCGCTGGTGCTGATGGCGCAGGAGCGCATCCGGATCAGCAAGCTTGCCGCGTCGGCGAAATCCTATGGCGAGGCGGCGAACCTCGAGGGCACGCTCTACAAGGCCGGCGAGACCAGCTTGCTCGACGTGCTCGACGCGCAGCGCTCGCTCTACTCGGCCGAGGATTCACTGCTGCAAAGCCGCGTCCTTTTGGCGACCAACTACATTGCCCTCAACAAGGCGCTCGGCGGCGGCTGGGACGGCACGGTCGACAGCAGCAAGCCCGAGATCGTCGACGTCAAGACCGGGCCAAGGCTGGCGGGGCAGCTCACGACGCAGTGAACAAAATGTGTGACCAGAACCAGCGACCATCCGTTTATAATGGCGTGGAGGCCATGAGATGTCCCGCACCTACGATCTTGCATCCGATGTGATCCGGCGTGTCTATGAAAGGCGAATAGACGCGCCGGCGATCCTTGAGACCGACACCGAATTTCCCAATGCGGCGAAATTCACCGATGCCTGGCGCGACATCCGCGATGAAGCGCTTGGCGTGCATCTGGGCAAGGTCCCCCGCTTCCACGACATCATGCCGGAGCAGGCCGATATCTCGGCCAATGACGGCCTCGACTGGCGGATGTTCGTGCTCAAGGCCTATGACATGACGGTGCCGGAGAACCTCGCGCGGATGCCGGTTCTGAGCCGCTTGCTTGCCGAATGCCCGGAAGTCAAATCGGCGGCGGTTTCGTTCCTGGCGCCGCGCAAGCATATCCCCAGCCATCGCGGACCTTTCCGCGGCATCATGCGGTTTCACCTTGGCCTGGTCATCCCGCGGCAGGCCGATGGCCGCCCGGCAACCATCATGATGATCAACCATCAGGAGAAACGGATCACCGACGGCGAAGGCATGCTGTGGGACGACACCTACCCGCACGAGGTGATGAACAATGCCGACGAAGCGCGCATAGCCCTGCTGCTGGATGTCTGGCGTCCGGGCATGCCCTGGGACATGGAAATGCTGTCCAGGCTGATCGTGCGCGGCGTGCAGGCGGGAATGCGCCGCAGGGGCGTGTCGTTCATCGGCTGAGCCCTGGCGGGCATCTTGGCGGCCCAAGGCGCGCGAAAATGCTCCTCCTGCATTGGTGATGGCAGGCGCATCCTATCGCTGATATTGATGGCGCCCACGCACAGCACAGGCGCCCCAGATGATATCCGATACACAGAAGGCCGAAGCGGTCGAGCAGTTGCTCGATACGCCGGACCTTGCCAGCGCGCTGGAGAGCGAACAGTTCAAGAAATTCCTCGACCAGGTGCCGATCGCCATTGCCGTTTCGGATCTCGGCGCGAAGGAGCGCGTCGTCTATGCCAATCCGGAATTCGAGAAACTGTCGAGCCTGAAGGCGGCAAGGCTCACCCAGAAGCACTGGGCGGCACTTTCCGGCACCGGCCTGCACCAGCAGAAGGACCGCGCGCTGTCCGAGGCGGTGGTCGAGGAGACCGATTTCGTCGGCACGTTCCGGCTGGAGCGAGGCGAGGAAAAGCCTGCGATCGTCGACGTCTATTCCAACGTCATCGAGGACGACAATGGCAAGGTCTGCTTCCGGCTGGTGGCGCTGGTCGACGTCTCGGCTCATGGCGAGACCGAGGAGGCGCTCTCGGTCGAGGAACGGGTGCGCGAGAAGGACACGCTGCTGCGCGAACTGCAGCACCGGGTGAAGAACAATCTGCAGATGATCACCGCATTGATCCGGATGGAGACGCGCAACGCGATGGAGCCGGACCAGAAGCGGTTCGAGAGGCTGGCCGGCCGCGTCGACGCGCTGGCGATCCTTTACCAGACGCTGTCGGGCGACGATCACAAGGACGAGGTCGATCTCGGCGTCTATCTCAGCCAGATCGCGTCGGCGGTGATGAACTCGCACGCGGTCGAGGGCATTCGCCTCGACATGAAGGTCGATACCTATCCGGTGTCGGTCAACGTCGCCATGCCGACCGGGCTGGTGGTGAACGAGCTTTTGACCAATGCGCTCAAGCATGCCTTCAAAGGGCGCGACGGCGGCACGATCACGCTGCATAGCATCGTGAACGGCGATGGCTGCCGTATCGTCATCGCCGACGACGGCATCGGCCTGCCGGAAGGCGAGACCTGGCCCAAGCCCGGCAAGCTCGGCGCGCTGATCGCGCGTTCGCTGACCGAGAACGCCAAGGCGGAATTCGACGTGAATTCGAGCGCCAGCGAGGGCACGCGGGTCACCATCGTCTTCAAGCGCTCTGCCGCCGCGGCTTAGGCGGGCGATAACCCACACCAATGCCGCGAATGGCCGGAAGGGTGTTCCCCGATTTCCAGGCCCCATCCCCGCGCTTGCCCCAGCCGACTGTCTCCCCGTGCCTCACGACAGCCCTGCCTGGGGAGGCCATAGCTGCCAGCCATGCCGCCGGTCGCGTGGATGCCCGGCACGGCAGGGAAGGGTGAACAGAAGTGACATCGACGCCAATTGCCCATCGCGAAGCGGCGCCCTTGCCCGTGGCGGCGCTGATGGGCGCCATGGTGTCGATCCAGATCGGCGCCACTTTCGCCAAGACGCTGTTCCCACAGATCGGCGCCCAAGGCACGACTACGCTGCGGCTGGTCATCGGCGCGCTGATGCTGATCGCGGTGCTGCGGCCCTGGCAGATGCGGCCGTCGCGCGCCACCTTGCCGTGGCTGGTCGCCTATGGCGTGACGCTCGCCGCGCTCAACCTTCTGTTCTATGCGGCGCTCGCCAGGATCCCGCTCGGCGTCGCCGTGGCGCTGGAGTTTTCCGGGCCGCTGCTGGTGGCGACACTGGCCTCGCGGCGCGCCAGCGACTTTGCCTGGATCGCGATTGCCGTCGCCGGCATCGTGCTGCTCTCGCCCTTCATCCATTCGTTGCAGCCGCTCGACCCCGTGGGCGTGATGCTGGCGCTCGCGGCCGGCGGCTTCTGGGCGCTCTACATCGTGCTCGCGCAGAAGGCGGGTGCCGAGCTTGGCACCCGCACCACCGCCTATGGCATGGCGATCGCCGCAGTGCTGGCGCTGCCCTTCGGCGTAGCGCAAGCGGGCGTGGGCCTGCTCGCGCCGTCGATCCTAGTCAGCGCTTTGCTCGTCGGCCTGTTTTCCAGCGCGCTGCCGTTCTTCCTGGAGATGGTGGCGCTGACCCGCATGCCCGCCCGCATCTACGGCACGCTGACCTGCCTGGAACCTGGGCCCGGCGCGCTGGCCGGCTTCCTGTTCCTGCATGAGACCCTGACCCCGCCGCAACTGGCAGGCATCGCCGCCGTCATTGTCGCGGCCGCCGGCACGGCGCTGACCTCGAAGCCGCCGGTGCCTTCGCCGGAGTAGGGGGCGGACCGTGCCTTCCTCGTCGCTGTCATCGCCGTCTCGGCGGTAAAGGCTGTGTAGAGTCCGCGTGAGGTCGGGCGTCGCCGGGTTTTCTGGCTTGTGCGTGTATTTGCGAAAATCCCCATGCGTGATTAATCGAAGCTGGCAAATTCTTGTCTGAAACGGCAATTAAATTGTCGCCCATGGCAGAAGTATTTCGAGCTCTGGACAGATCGTTATCTGGTCCAATACGGTGCGCAACAAGGTGAATATGTGCGCGTGAAAAAGGTCTGGCTGTTCCTTGCAAAAGAATGTCTTCTCATCGGTCGACCTGCCGTCGCATCTGGACCACCACGCACGGTTCGCGCTCTGGCAGGACATCCACGTCGCCGAAATATGGTCGGTCGAATATACGATTTCCGAGAAGCTGTCGTTTCAAGCCGCGATCGAGGCCACGGCCATCGGGCCACTGGTGCTCGGGCAGATGGCCGGGACGATCAGGCATGCCAGCCGCAAGGCGACAAATATCGCGGCAGACGGCCGTGACGGTTATCTGCTGCTGGTCAACAATGGCGATACGGTGCTCAGCGGTACGCAGATCGGCCGCGACTATCGTGTGGGCAAGGGCGAGGCGGCATTGGTCTCGGCTTCGGAGGCGTTGCAGATGACGGGCGGCGACAACAATGTCTGGGCCAATGTGGTGCTCCCGCGCGTCGTGCTGGAGAATGCCTTCACGCATGTCGAGGACCGGTTGGCGTTGACCATCGGAGCCGACAATGAGGCGCTCGACATGCTCAAGCGCTATTGCAGCTTCCTGGAAGCCGGCCCCGTTTTGGTCTCACCCGATCTTGTCGGCCATGCCACCGAAACCATCGTCGACCTGATCGGCCTTGCGACCGGCGCCAAGGGCGAGGCCGCCGAACTCGCGGGTCTGCGCGGCCTGCGCGCGGCAAGGCTGCAGGCCATCCTGCAAAAAATGCGGGACAATTTCGCCGATCCCGCCATTTCGGCCCAGAGCGTTGCCGGGCAATTGCGGCTCTCCGTGCGCTATGTCCACGATCTCCTGCAGGAAACCGGAGTGAGCTTTGCCGAGCGCATCCTCGAATTGCGCCTGCAGAGGGCGCACCGGATGCTTTCCGACAGGCGCAACGACCGGATGCGCATCAGCGAGATCGCGCTGCTCAGCGGCTTCTCCGACGTGTCCTATTTCAATCGCTGCTTCCGCCGCCGCTTCGGCTCGACGCCGAGCGGCGCCAGGTAGTCCCGCGCCTCCAGTTCTGTCGAACGCCAAACCGACTGCGGCTGAATCGCCACACCATCCGGGAAAGCGCCGTCCCGCTGTCCGCGACAATTCCAGTGCGGCCCAGCCCAAGACGTGACCGCCTGACAATGCAACACCGGGTGCTCGATCGCCGCGGAGCATTTTCGCGGCGGGGACCACAACCCTGGGGCGGCAGACAACAATGAAAACGATCCTTCTCGCTACGGCCTTCATCCTCGCGCCGATCGGCATGGTATGCGCGGCTGATATCAATGAAGTTTCGCCGGTTTCCGGCTACGACTGGTCCGGCCTCTATGCCGGCGTCGACATCGGCTACGTGGCCGGAAAGTCCAATCTCTTCATCGCCGGCGGCGGCTTCGGTGGGGCCACGGACCTTAACCTTCCCCTCGATCCAGACGGTTTTATTGGTGGCATTCATATCGGCGCCAATTACCAGATGGCGAACCGTTTCGTGATCGGCGCCGAGGCTGACATCGCCTACAGCAATGCCGACGGACTGACGCCCCTCGATGCTAGTGGCGGAGGTTTCAGCACGTTGCTCAAGAGCGAACTTAAGTGGTCGGGCGCGGCGCGGCTGCGAGCGGGCTACGCTTTCGATCGGACTTTGCCCTACATCGCTGCCGGCGTGGCCGCGGCAAAGTATGAAGTGACTGCGATTGGCAGCAGCGGCGCCATCCAAATACCATTCCATGATGAGACCCATGTCGGCTGGACCGTTGGCGCCGGCATCGAGCACGCTTTCACCGACCGGTGGATCGCGCGGGCCGAATATCGCTACTCCGACTTCGGCAGCAAGGACCTCTCGATAGCAGCCGGTCTGCTCACGGAAACGCATGTCGATCTGCAGACGCACGATGTCCGGGTCGGGCTCAGCTACAAATTCTGATCCGCCTGGCCGAACAAAACCCCGCGCGCTTTGCCGCGCGGGGAACGCGATTCGCCGTCAATCCGACCTCCGCCGGTCGCCAACATCAGCTCCCATTGGACTTCGCCGGGACAACACCCATATTGAGTCCATGGAGCTTTGAGCGTGTCCTTCGCGCGGGTGGCCCTTCTTGCCGTGGCCTTTGTCGCCGTGGCTGCATTTTCTCCCTTCTCCTCGGCTGGGAGCGAGAGGGTTGCGCTGAGCGTGGCCATTGACGGCGCCATCGGGCCGGCGAGCACCAGGCAGCTCGAGGAAGCGCTCGATGTCGCCGCCAAGCGGGACGCCGAAGTCCTCATCCTGCAGCTCGATACGCCTGGCGGGCTGGTTACCTCGATGCGCGAGATGATCGCCGACATCCTGGCTTCGCCGGTGCCCGTCATCGGCTATGTCGCGCCGGCCGGCGGCCATGCGGCGAGTGCGGGCACCTACATCCTCTACGCCACCCATGTCGCGGCGATGGCGCCCGGCACCAATCTGGGTGCGGCGACACCGGTCGAGATCGGCGGGCTGCCGTCGCTGCCGGGCGGCGACAAGGGCGATCAGAAGGACCAGGGTGATCAGAAGGGCCAGGACGGTCGCCCGGCGGGCGACGCGATGATGGCCAAGGTGACCAATGACGCGGTCGCCCTGATCCGCTCGCTCGCCGAACTGCGCGGGCGCAATGGCGACTGGGGCGAGAAGGCGGTGCGCGAGGCGGCGAGCCTGTCGGCCAATGCGGCGCTGCAGGAGCATGTCATCGACTTCGTCGCCAACGACACCACCGAGCTGTTGCGACTGGCCGATGGGCGCACCGTCGATGTCGCCGGCAAAAAGGTGGTTCTGGCGACCAAGGGGCTACCGGTCGAGACGCTGGAACCCGGTTGGTTCATCCGGCTGCTTGCCGTCATCACCGACCCGAACACCGCAGTCATCCTGATGCTGGTCGGCGTCTATGGCATCATCTTCGAGTTCACCAGTCCCGGCGCGGTCGCCCCCGGCGTCATCGGCACCATCTGCCTCGTGCTCGGCCTCTATGCGCTCAACCTCTTGCCGATCAACTATACCGGCCTTGCGCTGATGCTGCTTGGCATCGCCTTCCTCGTCATCGAGGCCTTCAATCCCACCGTCGTGCTTGGTCTAGGCGGCGTGGCGGCCTTTCTGTTCGGCGCCGCCATGCTTCTCCGAGTCGAGGGGCCGGGCTTTGCCATGTCTTGGGCCGTCATCGGTCCCGCCGCCGCGCTGACGCTTGGGCTGGCGCTGCTGACGGGCACCTATGTCTGGGCTGCGCGCCGCAGCCCTCCGCGCGTCGGCGGGGAGGCAATGCGCGGGCTGCCAGCCGAGATCCTCGACTGGCACGGTGGCGAGGGTCACGTGCTGGCCTTGGGCGAGCGCTGGCGGGCGAAGGCCGACGAACCGATCGCCGCCGGTGACAGCGTCGAGGTGACCGACATCAACGACCTGGTGCTGACGGTACGGCGACGCGACGCCGGAAGGAATGGAGCAAGACAATGATGGTTGGTTATGTCGCCTATCTGATCGTTGCGCTGGTCGTGATCATGTTCCTGTCGGCGGCCATCCGCATCCTTAGGGAATATCAGCGCGGCGTGGTCTTCACGCTCGGCCGCTTCACCGGGGTCAAGGGTCCCGGCCTCATCATCCTCGTCCCCTTCGTCCAGCAGATGGTGAAGGTCGATTTGCGTGTGGTGGTGCAGGATGTCCCGCCGCAGGACGTGATTTCGCGCGACAACGTCTCGGTGAAGGTCAACGCGGTGCTCTATTTCCGCATCGTCGACGCCGAGCGGGCCGTTATCCAGGTCGAGGACTACATGGCCGCCACCAACCAGCTGGCGCAGACCACGCTGCGCTCGGTGCTCGGCAAGCACGAGCTCGACGAGATGCTGGCCGAACGCGACAAGCTCAACAGCGACATCCAGGAGATTCTCGACCAGCGCACCGATGCCTGGGGCATCAAGGTGTCCAATGTCGAGATCAAGCATGTCGACCTTAATGAGAACATGATCCGTGCCATCGCCAAACAGGCCGAAGCCGAGCGGCTGCGCCGCGCCAAGGTGATCAATGCCGAGGGCGAGCAGCAGGCGGCTGCGAAACTGGTCGAGGCGGGCCGGATGCTGGCCGCCGAGCCGCAGGCTATGCAGCTGCGCTATTTCGAGGCCTTGCACGATATCGCCGGCGAGCGCTCGTCCACGGTGGTGTTCCCGCTGCCGGTGGACCTGCTCAGCCAGTTCATGAAGGGGCAGGGGAAGTGAGAGCAGCGGTCGCGCGAACTCTCCTTCAAAGCCGCCGCCACGGCGGCTCCGGCGCGAAGCGCTTGCCGATCCAGTCGGCGAAGGCGCGGGTCTTGGCGGCTTGTCCCTTGGCCGAGGGCATGACGACATAGACCGCGCCTTCGTCGGCCAGCGTCCAGTCCTCCAGGACCGGCACCAGCCGTCCGTCGGCGAGCTCGCGGCCGACCAGCCAGTCGGTGCTCATCATCAGGCCGACGCCTTGCACGGCGGCGTCGACCAGCACTTCGGCGTCGTCGGTGACCAGTGGCCCGGAGACCTCGACGCGCACGCGCCGGCCCTCGCGGTCGGTCATCTCCCAGGCTGGAAAGGTCTGGAAGCCCGAGAAGCCCAGGCAGGAATGTTCGAGCAGCGCCTGCGGTGTCTCCGGCCTGCCCCTTTGGGCGAGATAGGAGGGTGCGGCGCAGAGCAGCCGGCGCCGCGTCGCCACCTTGCGCGCCACCAGCCGCGAATCCTCCAGCGCGCCGAGCCGCACGGCGACGTCGAAATTCTCGGCGACCAGATCGGCGAAGCGGTTGGAGAATTCGGCCTCGATGCGGACATCGGGAAATTCGGCAAGGAATTGAGGCAGCAGCGGTCCGATCCACATGCGCCCGAACGTGCCGGGCAGCGCCAGCCTGAGCAGGCCGCGCGGGCCGCCGCCGGCATGTGCCGACGCGGCCGCCTCGGCCTCGTCGACGGAAGCGAGGATGGCGCGCACGCGCACCAGGAATTCAGCACCCGCTTCGGTCAGCGACACGCTGCGCGTCGTGCGATGGAGCAGCCTTACCCCCAGCCGCTCCTCCAGCGATTGCAGGCGCCGCGACAGGATGGTCGCGTCGCGTCCGACACGCGCCGCCGCCCTGGTGAAGGAACGCGCCTCGGCGATGGCCGCGAAGGCCGCCATTTCGGCTAGGGCCGTCGGTTCATGAGATTGCTGCATAATCCACAGTACTCAAATGCAAAAGCCAAGGATTATCCAGAAATAGCGCAGCAGCTAGGTTCACTCAACCCATCAATCGTCTCACAGGAGTGAAACCATGAAAGCCATCGAACTGAGCCAGGCCAGGCTGGATGCCTTCCGCGCCGTCACCGTTCCAACCCCTGAACCGCAGCGCGGCGAGGTGCTGATCCGCCAGCGCGCGGCGAGCCTCAATTTCGTCGATGTCGCGGTGGCGAGCGGCAATTATCCAGGCCCGAGCTTTCCGCTCATCCCAGTTGCCGACGGCGCCGGCGAGATCGTCGCGCTGGGCGAAGGCGTTACGAGGTTCAGCACCGGCGACCGCGTCGTCGCGCATGCCAAGCCGCGCTGGATCGGCGGTCCGCCGCGGCCTTACGAGATGACGCAGATGCGCGGCATCTCGCTGCCCGGATCGCTGGCCGAATATGTCGCGTTGCCGGCCAATTCGCTCGTGCCGGTCCCGGCGCATCTCTCCTTCGAGGCAGCGTCGACGCTGCCGATCGCCGGCACCACCGCCTGGAACGCCATCCGCGCCGCCGATGTCGGGCCGGGCTCGGTCGTCGTGCTGCTTGGCACTGGCGGCGTCTCGATCTTCACCCTGCAGCTTGCCAAGGCCGCCGGCGCCACTGTCATCATCACTTCGTCGTCGGACGAGAAACTGGAGCGGGCGAAGGCGCTCGGCGCCGATCACCTCATCAACTACCGCGCGACGCCCGATTGGGACGGCAAGGTGCTGGCGTTGACCGATGGCCTCGGCGCCGACCTCGTCGTCGAGACCGGCGGCACCGACACCTTTGCCCGTGCGATCAACGCCACCGCGCCCGGCGGCACGCTGTTCACCATCGGCTTCGTCACCGGCGCCGAGGCCACGGTCAATCTGCTGCCGATCATCATCAAGGCGCTGAAAGTGATCGGCAACAACACCGGATCGGTGTCCGACCTCCGTGACGCTGCCCGCGCCATCGGTGCGGCGGGGATCGAGCCGGTCGTCGACAAGCTGTTTTCACCCGATGAAGCGGCCGAAGCCTACACCCACATGGCCGCCGGCGGCCTGCATTTCGGCAAGCTGGCGTTCGCATTGGAGTGGTGATCGGGCGGAGGCGGCCGAGCCGCCAATCTCCCCCGCAAGGGCAGGGCAATCGCATATGCCAGGTTTTCGCTCTACGAATACCCCCACTTGGCCTCCGCCGCCTGCGACAGGGCAAGCACGACGAACAGCCCTGACATAACGAATTTCCTGACGGTTTTCCTCTCCTGGCTCTGTGGCCTCATGGCTTGAAACCAGACTTGTCGAGCACCGCGACCTGATTGCCGTCGATGTAGAAGCGGATCGCGTGCGCCTCGGTGTCGATGTCTATGCGCGTCGGTTGCGCGGCCAGCGCCGCCGGGGCGGTCCTGGCATATTTCGAGGGAAAATCCCCGGCCGGCGCGTAGCGGAAGAGTAACGCCAATGCGATGCATCCGGCGGTAAAGACAATGAAGGTCAGTCTGGAAGAGGTGGTCGAGGTCATCTAGTCGTTCCTTCAGGTTGAAGTGGCATCTACGGTTCGGTTGCTCCAGAAATCGAAGCATGACATTTGGCGTAACCAAGCTCTGTTCAAGGACCTTATGCCATATGACCACAGCTAGAAGGCAGCAGCGGTCGGCGGGCGAAACAGTGATGGTACTTTCGGCGCGTATACGCGCGACCCGCGCACTAACGCCCAACAAGAATTCTGCAAAAGAGATTTCAAATGTCGGGTTTTCTTTACTAGCGAATCGTTATTGCCGCACCAAAGAACTGCGGCCCTTATAATCGCCGACATCCGATATACACTTTCATAAATGCTAATCGTGAAGGTAACAATACATTGATCAGTATAATCTGGTAGGCCAGATGACGCGGTCACGTCGCCGCATTGTTCGACGGTAATCGCAGATACATTTGCAAGGCAAAAAGACCGAGAGAAGCTAAGCTTATATTCGATATGTAGCGCATGGTTGCTCCTCTTTGATTAAGATTTACTGGAGGAACTGGAACAAATCCATTGCACCAGCTTTCATTGATTTTAAATGATCAATGTCGCTTGAAGATACTTCTCCACTCATATGTCGACAGGTTTAATTATATCGATGACGGTGCTGCTGTCTTGTGCTATGTTTTGTTCAGCCTGCTGCAAGAATTGCAGCGGTGATGGCCGAGGCTGCCGATGCGTTACCTGAACTCCGCTCACTATATCGATGTGGTGGCCAAGACCGGTTCGATCCGCGCCGCCGCGGAACTGCTCGCCATAACCTCGACGGCTCTCAACCGGCGTATATTGGCGATGGAGGCCGAACTCGGCGTTGCGATTTTCGAGCGACTGCCTCACGGCGTGCGATTGTCCAGCGCCGGCGAACTTCTAGTGCAGCACATGCGCAACCAGTTATCCGATATGGAGCACGTGAAATCGCAGATTGCAGACCTTGCTGGCGCCCGGCGCGGCCATGTGGCGATCGCCTGCAGCCAGGCGCTATTGCCCTACCATCTACCGATGCAGATCTCACTCTACCGCAAGGAACATCCGAATGTGACCTTCGGAGTGCACCTGCGCGACCGGGAGGAGGCCGAGCGCGCCTTGGTCGATCACACGGCCGACATCGCCATCGTCTACGAGCCAACCCGGCTGGCTGCTTTCATGACGCTGATGCGGGTGCACCAGCCGGTGCATGCGGTTATGCGGCCCGATCATCCGCTGGCTTCTCACGAGACGGTGCGCTTGCGCGCTTGCCTCGACTATCCAATCGCGCTTCCCACATCAAGTTACGGCGTGCGCTACCTGCTCGACATCGGGGCGCAATCGTCATCGCTGCAGCTGGAGCCGGTGATTCAATCGGACAGCTTCGAATTCCTGCGCAACCACGCTATCTCGGAGGATATCATCACCTTCCATTTCCCAATTGGCCTGTCCCACCAGACGATGACCGGTGACATGATCTCCCGGCCGCTCGACCCGCGCGACGTGCCCGCTGGCATGCTCTATGTCGGCCAACTCAAGGGCCGCACCCTACCGGTGGCCGCTGCCCGTTTCGCCGACCAGCTTTCTGACTCGCTGGCGCAGCAGTATGACGTGTCGTGATGGCGCCTGCCACTCAGCTTGATGCACTGGATAAGGCTGTCGCACGCTGGCCGACCTCGACGCCAGCGAGACCGTCGGCCGCATCCACCTGGCCGAGGCGATTTCCTATCGTATGATGTCGGAGCGCGTGGCGCAGGCGGCGTAGATCCCTCCCTCTTGAGGTCCCGCAAGGGGGAGATTGCTCGCTTCCACTTCAGATCAGCTTCTCCAGCGTGATCGGCAAATCCCTGATCCGCTTGCCTGTCGCGTGGAACACCGCGTTGGCGATCGCCGGCGCCACGCCGACGATGGCCAGTTCGCCGACGCCCTTGCCGCCGAGCACCGAGGAGTGCAGGTCGGGAATGCCGACCGAGATCACCTCAATGTCGGGAATGTCGGCGTTGGTCGGCACGAGGTAGTCGGCGAGGTTGTTGTTGACGATGCGGCCGTGGCGGCGGTCCATGATGCCTTCCTCCAGCAGCGCCTGGCCGATGCCCATGATGATGCCGCCCTTCCACTGGCTTTCGGCGAGTTTCGGGTTGTAGAGCCGGCCGGAATCCAGCGCCGACACGACGCGCGAGACGCGCACCGTGCCGAAATCCTCATCGACACGCACCTCGATGAAATGCGCGCACCAGGAGTGGCGGGAATAGTCGCCCTCGGTGTGCGGCACCGACATGGCGATGGTGGTGTAGTTCTTGTAGCGATCCTCGGCGGTCGAATTGGCCGGCATGGTGTCGCCGGTCGCTTCGATCTGGTCGCGGCCGACGCTCTTGAGCAGTTCGGCGATCGAGACATCCGGGCCGTCACCGCGCGGCGAGCCGATACGGCCGTTGGCGACAACCAGCGTGTTGGCCTGCAGCGCGTGGAAAGGCGAGCGCGGGTCGCTGATGGCGAGCCCCACCAACTGGTCGAGCGCCGAGGTCGCGGCCTTGTAGACGGCACCCGTCATCACGCCGGCCAGCCGTGAACCGCCGGTGACGCCGGCGCGGGGAAAGCGGGAATCGCCGAGCTTCACCACCACGTCGTCGGCCGGCACGCCGACCGTCTCGGCGGCGGTCTGCGCCAGGATGGTGTAAGTGCCTTGGCCCATGTCGATCGAGGAGCTTTCGACCTCGACCGAGCCGTTGGCCAGGATGCGCACGATGGCCTCGCCATAGGCGCGCCGCACCGGATAGGTGCCGGCGGCGACACCCCAGCCGATCAACTGGTTACCATCGCGCATCGAGCGCGGTTTTGGCGAGCGCCTGGACCAGCCGAAACGCTCGGCGCCTGCGGCAAACGCCTCTCGCAACTGTCTGGTCGACCAGGCTTTTTTTGCGTGCGGATCCTGCTCGGCATAGTTCCGCAGCCGGATCTTGAGCGGATCGATGCCGACCTCGTAGGCGAGCTCGTCGATGGCGCTTTCAATGCCGAAGGCCGAGGGGTTTTCGCCCGGCGCGCGCATGGCGCCCGGCACCACCGAGTTCACCCGCACGACATTCTGCTTGGAGGAGAAATTCGGCGTCGCGTACATTATCGAGGTGACCGAGCCCAGCGGCTCGACCCACATGCCGTCGATCGAGGTTTCATTGACGCCGCGATGCACGATCGACTGGATCAGGCCGTCATGGTCGGCGCCGATCGTCACCGTCTGCCGGGTCGCGGCGCGGCCGCCATAGCCGGTAAAAGTCTGCGGCCGCGTCATCACCAGCCGCACTGGCCGGCTGAGCATCTTGGCGGCACTCGCGGCCACCGCGCCATGGCTTAGCGCCAGCGCCTTGGAGCCGAAGCCGCCACCGATATAGGGCGAGACCAGCCGCACATTCTCGAACGGCACGCCGAACCATTCGGCATAGGTGCGGGCCATGCCGTCGAGCCATTGGCTCGGCTCCCACACGGTCAGATGATCGCCTTCCCAGCGCGCGATCAGGCCATGCGGTTCCATCGGCGCCTGGTATTCGCGCGGGGTGTTGTAGGCGGCGCAGATCCGCACTGGCGCCGAGGCGAAGGCGGCGGGCGCATCGCCCCATTCCTTGGTCATGGCGTCGATCGGAATGCCGTCGCCGGCCTTGCCGTCGCTGAGGTCGACGATCGCCGGCGCCTCGTCATAGCTGACCTTGACCATGGCCGCGGCGGCGACCGCTTGTTCGAAGGTCTCCGCGACGACAGCGGCGACATGCTGCCCCGAGAAGGTGATGTCGCGCGCCAGCGGGCAATAGGGCTTGTCGGGCGGCGGCGTGCCGAACCAGTCCGCTGCGGTCCTGAGGCTGATGATGGTGTCTGGGGTGAGCACTTGCAGCACGCCCGGTGCAGCCTGCGCCTCTGCCGTGTCGATTGCGCGTACCTTGCCTGATGCAATCGTGCTTTCGACCAGCACGGCATAGGCGAGGCCTTCGAGCTGCTGCTCGACGGCGTATTTCGCCGCACCTGTAATCTTGGCAGGGCCGTCGACGCGCGACAGCCGGCCGCCAACGGCTTGCGCCAGCGCGCCATCGGAGGCGTCGCCCCGTTTTGATTCACCAACTCTGATGTTGTGAACGGTCATGCCGTCTCTCCCAATTTGAGGATGGCGCGGGCGATAACGCGCGGCGCGAGCTCGATCTTGTAATGGTTGGCGCCATGGTCGACGGCGCCTTCGACGGCGAGCAGGCTGGCGGCACGAACGGTTTCCGGCTCCAGCACCTTGCCTTTCAACGCGTCTTCCACGGCCTGCGCCCGCCACGGTTTCGTCGCAACGCCGCCGAGCGCGACGCGCAGGTCGCGGATGGTGCGGCCATCCGCTTCCAGTTCGAGGCCGACGGCGGCACTTGCCGCCGCGAATTCATAGGATTGCCGGTCGCGGATCTTCAGATAGGTCGAGCGGCGGGCGGCGGCGGATGCGGGGATTTCGATGGCGGTGATCATCTCACCCGGCTCGATCGCGTGTTCCCTGTCGGGCGTGGTGCCGGGCAGCAGGAAAAAGTCATCGACCAAAAGTTGGCGCTCGCCGAGATGAACGACAGCGTCGAAGGCGACCAAAGCGGTGGCGAGGTCGCCGGGATATATGGCGATGCAGGCCTCGCTGGTGCCAAGCACCGCGTGCCCCCTTGTGACGCCGCCGATCGCCGAACAGCCAGAGCCTGGCTCGCGCTTGTTGCAGGCGGGAAAGTTGGCGGGATCGCGGAAATAGGGGCAGCGCGTGCGCTGCATCAGATTGCCGCCGATGGTCGCCATGTTGCGGATCTGCGCCGAAGCCGCTTGCCACAGCGCCTCCGAGATGGCGGGAAAGCGGCTCTTGATGTCGGCATGGTCGGCGACATGACCCATTCTGGCGAGCGCGCCGACGGTGGCGCCTCGCTCGTTCACCTCGATGCCGTCCAGCCCCTTGAGATGAGTGATGTCGACCAGGCTATCAGGCTCGGCAACGCCGCATTTGGCGAGGTCGATCAGCGTGGTGCCGCCAGCAAGCAGCATGGCGCCGGGCAGGGCGGCTGCCTGGCGTGCGGCATCGAGCGAGCCGGCGCGAAAATAGGAAAAATCCCTCATGATGCGACCTCCAGGGCTGCCTGGCGGACAGCGGCGACAATGTGCGGATAGGCGCCGCAGCGGCAGAGATTGCCGGCCATGTATTCGCGGATCTCTTCGTCCGAGCCGGCATGGCCCTCGCGGATGCAGGCCACCGCCGACATGATCTGGCCCGGCGTGCAATAGCCGCACTGGAAGGCGTCCTGCTCGAGGAAGGCAGCCTGCACGGGATGCAGTTCGCCCTCCCGTGCAAGCCCCTCTATGGTGGTGACGGTGCGGCCCTCGGCCTGGGCTGCCAGTGTCAGGCAGGCCAGTACGCGCTCGCCATCGACATGCACGGTGCAGGCGCCGCACTGGCCGTGGTCGCAGCCCTTCTTGGTGCCGGTCAGGCCGAGCCGGTCGCGCAAGGCATCGAGCAGCGTCACGCGGGGTTCGAGCTCCAGGTGATGATGGGTGCCGTTAATGTCGAGATGTACGGGGATCTTCGTCATGGGCGTCGGGCTCCAGTTGCTTGACGCTGGTGGAATTGTTTCATGTTGGACAGGTGGAGGCCCACCTGTCCGTCCGGCACTTTCGCTCCGGGCGTTCGCCACTTCTCACCCCAGCAGGTCCTCGATGCGGATCGGAAAGCGGCGGGGCCGCACGCCGGTGGCATGCCAGACCGCGTTGGCAACCGCGCCTGCCGTGCCGGTGATGCCGATTTCGCCAACGCCCTTGATGCCGAGCGCGTTGACATAAGGGTCGTCCTCGTGGACCAGCAGCGCCTCGACCGACGGCACGTCGGCATTCACCGGGACATGGTATTCGGCGAGGTTGGCGTTCTGGATCCGACCCGAGCGCCGGTCGGTGACGGCTTCCTCATGCAGCGCGAAGGAGACGCCCCAGATCATGCCGCCATAATACTGGCTGCGCACAAGCCTGGGATTGATGACCCGCCCGGCGGCGAAGGCGCCGACCAGCCTTGTGACGCGGACCTGCCCGAAATCGGGATCGACCTTGACCTCGGCGAACACAGCGCCATGCGCGTGCTTGGCATAGGTCTCCTGGGACGCCGGGTCCGGGGCGCCCTTGCCATGGCCTTCGATCTCCGTCAGGCCGGCGCGTTTGAGGATCTCGGCATAGCTTTCACCGCGGTTTTCATCGTCGCGGCGATACAGCCGGCCGCCGCGCGCCAGCACGCCTTCATTGCCGGCGCCGAACAGCGGCGAGGCCTCGTTGCCGGTGGCGAGATCGGCGAGCCTGGCGATCACGGCGGCACCCGCATTGTGGATCGCCATGCCGGCCGTCGCCGTATGGCCGGAGCCGCCGGCAATGCCCGCATTGGGCAGGTCGGAGCTGCCGGCCCTGAAATCGACCTGGTCGATGTCGAGCCCCAGCCCGTCGGCGGCGATCTGGGCGAAGGCGGTCCAGGCGCCTTGCCCCATGTCCTGCGCGCCGGTCTCCATCAGGCCGCTGCCATCGGCCTTAAGCACCGCTCGCGCTTCGGCCTGGAACATGATGGCCGGGAAGGTCGCCGTGCCCATGCCCCAGCCGGTAAGGAAACCGTCGGCGTCGCGCATCAACCTGGGTTGAAGTGGGCGGCTAGCCCAGCCGAACGTCTCGGCGGCCTGTCTGTAGCATTCGCGCAGTGCCTTGGAGGAAAACGGCTTGCCGGTCATCGGCTCGACCTCGGCGTAGTTCTTCAGCCGGAATGCCAGCGGGTCCATGCCACAGGCATGCGCCGCCTCATCGATGGCGCTCTCGAGCGCGATCGAGCCGGTGGCTTCGCCGGGCGCCCGCATGAACAGCGGCGTGCCGGTGTCGAGCCGCACCGCCTCGTGCGAGGTGGTGATGGCAGGGCTGGCATAGAGCGTATGCGACGCGTCCGCCGCCGGTTCGAAGAAATCGTCGAAGGTGCTCGACGTGGTCTTGGCGTGATGGGTGATGGCCGTCAGCCGCCCCTCGCCATCCATGCCCATGCGCAAGGTCTGGCGCGTTGGGGCGCGGTGGCCGACCGGCCCGTACATCTGCTCGCGCCGCAGCACCAGCTTGACCGGACGGCCAACGAGACGCGCCGCCAGGATGCCCAGCACCTGCGGCCCGGAAATCATGCCTTTCGAACCGAAGCCGCCGCCGAGGAAGGGGCTGCGGATGTGGATGTTTTGCGGCGCGATGCCGAACAGGCCGGCGATGCGGCCCTGCGCCATGGCCAGGCCCTGGCTTGGCGTGTCGATCGACAGCCGGTCGCCATCCCAGGCGGCGACGATCGCGTGCGGCTCCATGGCGTTGTGGTACTGGGCCGGCGTCTCGTAGGTGGCCTCGATCCGCGTCTTCGCCGATTTGAGGCCGGCCTCGACATCGCCCTTGTGCTGCACCGCCGGACCGCCGACGCCGACACCGCGCGGCACGAAGCTGTCGGCACCGTCGAGACCGACGCGCGCCGGCAGTGCTTCATAGCGCGGCGAGAGCAGCGCCGCCCCCTCGGTCGCCGCCTCCAGCGTTTCGGCGATCACCACGGCGATGCTCTGGTTGGCGTAACGGACCCGGTCGTTCTGCAACAGGTCGAGCCGGAACATGAAGGGATGGTCCTTGGCATCCGGATCGGCGGCGAGCGCCGGCCGGTTCTTGGGCGTCATCACTTCGACCACGCCCTTGTGCGCCTTGGCCGCCTCGACATCCAGCGAGGCAACGCGGCCGCGCGCAATGCTGGAGACAGCGAGCACGGCGTAGAGCATGCCGGGCGGATGGTTGTCGGCCGCGTAGCGCGCGGCGCCGGTGACTTTCAGGAAGCCGTCGCGACGGGTGAGTGGCTGGCCGATGCTGGAGCCCTGGCGGGCATGGGCGGGCTGCTGGTTGAGGCTGAGTTCAAGCGTCATGGCGCGCTCCGGGCATGTTTGAGAACGGGGAGGCAGGAAGGGCCGGCAGCCGCTCGGGCGTTCCCGCCAGGGCAGATTTCAGCGCCCTGACCACGATGCGGCGGGCAAGCTCGATCTTGAACGCATTGTCGCCGGAGGGGCTGGCATCGGCCAAGGCGGCGTCCGCCGCACTGGCGAAGGTCGCCGCGTTGGCATCGGCGCCAAGCAGGACGGCTTCCGCCGAGCGCGCCCGCCACGGCTTGGCCGCGACGCCGCCGAGCGCCAGCCTCGCGGCGCGGATCTTGCCGCCGTCGACGACAAGTGCCGCGGCGGCCGAGACGACGGCGAACGCATAGGAGGTGCGCTCGCGGACTTTCAGGTAACGGGCATTGGCGGCGAAGGCGGCGGCCTCCGCCGGCAGCCGCACCGCCACGATCAGGTCGCCGGGCTCCAGCGCATTCTCCCACTGTGGCGTTTCGCCGGGGAGCCGGTGGAATTCCTCCAGCGTGACATGACGCCGGCCCTTCTTGCCCTCGATCTCGACGACAGCGTCGAGCGCCACCAGCGGCACGCAGAAGTCCGACGGGTGGGTGGCAATGCAGGCATCGCTCCAGCCGAGTACCGCGTGCAGGCGGTTCTCGCCACCCAGTGCATCGCAGCCGGCGCCGGGCTCGCGCTTGTTGCAGGCGCTGGCGGTGTCGTAGAAATAGCTGCAGCGCGTGCGCTGCAGGAGATTGCCGCCGACAGTGGCGGCGTTGCGAAGCTGCGCCGAGGCACCCGACAGCAGCGCTTCGGCCACCGCCGGATAGGCTTTTGCGAACGCCGCGTCATGGGCGAGATCGGCATTGCGGACCAGCGCGCCGATGCGCAGGCCGCCATCGTCCAGCCGTTCGATGCGGTTGAGTTCCGGCAGTCGCGAGATGTCGACGATGCGCTCGGGGCTGGTGATGGCGCCCTTCATCAGGTCGAGCAGATTGGTGCCGCCGGCCAGGTAGGCCGAACCCGGCTCGGCCGCCGCTGCGATGGCGTCGGGAATGGTGGCGGGTCTGATATAGTCGAAGTCTCTCATGCCGCGGCCCTCCGGTTGGCTGTGGCAAGTTTTTCCTGGGCTTCCAGGACGGCCTCGACGATGCCGCCATAGGCCGCGCAGCGGCATATGTTGCCGCTCAGCCCCTCGCGGATGCGTTCGGGATCGTCGCCGGCCTGTCCCTCGGCGATCAGGCCGAGCGTGCTCATGATCTGGCCGGGCGTGCAGAACCCGCACTGGAAGCCGTCATGGGCGATGAAGGCGGCCTGCACCGGATGCAGCTCTTCACCGTGGGCGACGCCTTCGATGGTCAAGACATTGGCGTCGTCATGGCTGACCGCCAAAGCCAGGCAGGAATTGATGCGCTTGCCGTCGACCAGCACGGTGCAGGCGCCGCACTGGCCGCGGTCGCAGCCCTTCTTGGTGCCGGTGAGGTCAAGCCGCTCGCGCAAGAGGTCGAGCAGGGTTACGCGCGCATCGACCTCCAGCTCGTGTCGGTGTCCGTTGATGGTGAGGGTGATGGGAAGGCTGGTCATGGGCGTCTGGCTCCAGTTTGCTTGACGCGGATGGGAAATGAACTGGTGCCTTGCCGGAGAAGGGCAAGGTAACCTTATGGTCAGGACGGGGCAGAGGTGGAGATGACTGCGAATCTCCCGGGAGACAGGCGGGCAGGGGAGATGTCGGCTTGCAGGTTCGAAAGACGTGACATACCCGTTCCCCTTCTTATATGATAAAGGCACTCCACTAAAGCGGAGGTGCCTCCGTTTATTACGTGGGGGTTGGCCCGGCCGGGTTCAAGCCCCCATATTTCGTCCGTGGAGAAAAAATTGGCCGCAGCCGACATCGCCGAAGAGAAGGCCGCAGTGGAAAAACCGCTGCGCGCGGATGCACAGCGCAACCGCGACCGGCTGGTCGAGGTGGCGGCAGCGGTGTTTGCCGAGCGCGGTATCGACGCTTCGCTGGAGGAGATCGCGCGCCGCGCCGGTGTCGGCATCGGCACGCTCTACCGGCATTTCCCGACGCGCGAGCACCTTGTCGAGGTGGTCTACCGCCGCGAGGCGGAGGGGCTGTGCGCGGCTGCCGGTGATCTCGCGGCAAAACATCCGTCCGATGTCGCGCTGGAGCAGTGGATGCAGCGCTTTGTCGACTACATCGCCACCAAGCGCGGCCTGGCGACCAGCCTGCGCATCCTGCTCAGCACCAATTCGACGCTGTTTTCGGACACGTCGGGCCGGGTCTCGCAGGCCCTGCGGCAACTGGTCGAGGCAGCGGTGGCCGACGGCACCATCCGCGGTGATGTCGACGCCTCCGACGTGCTGCACGCTCTCTCCGGCATCTATTCGGCGCCCGACACGCCGGAGTGGCGCGACCGCTCGCGGCGGCTGGTCAAGCTGTTGATGGACGGGCTGCGGTTCGGGGCAAGCGCCAAGGCCTGACGGTTTCCGCGACCAGCCCCAGCCAAGCAAAGCCCTCGTAAACAGGCGCGTTCGTTAGCCATGGCAAGGCGAACCCGCATACCGGCCTTGCATCTGAATGCGAGCGGTTGTTAAAATCCTCACATTTCAAGGGATGCACAGGCCCAACGCATGACAGCTCGCAAAGCGCAAAGGACGGCCCGGCTGATCGATCTGCTGTCGCAGCGGCGGGTCATCCATCTCAGCGAGGCGGCGACGCTCCTTGGCGTCTCAGAGATGACGGTGCGGCGCGACATCGCCACCAACCAGGGGCAGATCGCCTATCTTGGCGGACACATATTGGCGGCGGCCGAGATCGAGGCCGATATTCCCTATGAACTCGCGACCGCGGCCGACAGCCATGCGGCGGCGAAGCGCGAGGCCTGTGCGCATGCGGTGCGCAGGATACGGCCCGACGAGACGATCTTCATCGACTGCGGCACGACGCTGATCCATCTGGTTGATCTCATTCCCGACAATTATCGAATAACGGCAATATGTTACGCCATGAATGTCGCGGAGCGCCTGAGCCGCAAGGCCAATGTGACGATCATCATGCTGGGCGGCGTCTACCATCCGGCGTCGGCGTCTTTCTCGGGCACGCATGATTTCGAGATCCTGAACAGCGTCGGCATCAACGCGGCCTTCCTGTCGGCCGCCGGCGTCGATGCCAAGCGCGGCGCCACCTGCGAGCATTTCCACGAGGCGGTGGTGAAGCAGAAGGTGATGAGCCTGGCGCGCGAAAATTACCTGGTCATCGACTCCAGCAAGATCGGCAAGCTCAAGCGCGCGTTTTTCTCGGTCATGGACGGCTTCGACGCCATTGTCACCGAGCATGGCGAAGTCGGGCCGGATTCATTCCGTCCGCCGGCCTGACTCCGTTTGACATTTCTCACCGCTGATGGAAAAGTCACAAAAAAAGTAAGAGAAGTCTCAAAAGAGACTCTCGACAGTCTGGGGTAGGGGACGCGTCAAAGGGAGGAAGTGCGGGCGTCATGATCGAACAGGGTTCGATTGCGCTGATTTCCGAAGCCCCCTTGCTGCGCGTCGAGGGCGTCAGGAAGCGGTTCGGCGGCGTCAATGCGCTGCGCGGCGTCAGTCTTGAAATCCAATCCGGTGAAGTCCACGCGCTGCTTGGTGAAAACGGCGCCGGCAAATCGACGCTGATCAAGATCCTGAGCGGCGTGCATGTGCATGATGGTGGCTCGATCGAAATCGACGGCAAGCCGGTCTCGTTTTCTTCGCCCGCCCAGTCGCGCGATGCCGGCGTGGCGGTCGTCTACCAGGATCTGAGCCTTGTCGAGTCGCTTTCGGTTGCCGACAACCTGCTTTTGGGGCGAGAACCGAAGACGCGGCTCGGCTTCCTGAAAAAACGCCAGCTGGTGGCGCAGGCCGAAGCCTTCCTCAAATCGCAGAACATTCCGCTCGATGCCCGCGCCATGGTTGGGTCACTGCCCTTCGCCTATCGCCAGATGACCGAGATCGCCAAGGCGCTGATGGGCGATGTCCGCCTGCTTATTTTGGACGAGCCGACCTCGGCGCTGACCGACGACGAAGAAAAGATCCTGTTCGAGGCGATCCGGGCGGTCGCGGCGCGCGGCGTCGGGGTGATCTACGTCACGCATCGTCTCAACGAAGTGTTCCGGATTTCGAACCGGGTGACCGTGTTCCGCGACGGCCAGAACGCCGGAACATTCGTCACGGCGCAGAGCAATATGCGGCAATTGGTCGGTGCCATCGTCGGGCCGGATCACGCGGTTCTGAAGACGGGCGCGGAAACCGCGCAGGGCGTATCGTCATCGGCTTCCGCTGGCTCCTCCCAAAAACCTGTGCTCGAACTGACTGATGTCAGCAATGACAGGCTCGATCGCGTCAACCTCGAATTGCGCAGCGGCGAGATCCATGGTCTCGCCGGCCTGATCGGCAGCGGGCGTACCGAAATCCTGCAGACCATCTTCGGCCTGCGGGCCATCCAGTCGGGCGAGGCCAGGCTGGACGGCGTCTCGTTGAAAGACATCGATCCGGCGGCGGCAATAGGACTGGGCATCGCCCTGGTGCCGGAGGACCGGCACCTGCAAGGCCTGGTTCTCGAACATTCGATCGAGCGCAATCTGACCTTGCCGCGCTTGCCGTATTTCTCGCGGCTCGGCTGGCTGCAGCGCGGTCCGGCGAGCGACCATGCCAATGCGGCGATGCGCCGGCTGGCCGTCAAGGCGCCAGGCGCGTCGACCCTTGTGAAGAACCTGTCCGGCGGCAACCAGCAAAAGGTCGTGTTCGGTAAATGGAACGAGCCGCGGCCGCGCGTGCTTCTGCTCGACGAACCGACAGTCGGTGTCGATGTCGGCGCGCGCGAGGAGATTTACGGCGTCATTCGTGCCGCGGCGGCGGCGGCCGGCAGCGGGGTGCTGCTGGTGTCCTCGGATCTGTCCGAGCTGCTGCAGCTCTGCGACCGCATCTCGATCGTCGTCGATGGCCACGTCACCAGGACGATCGCGCGGTCGGAATTCGGCAGCGCCGAGGACCTTCATCACCTCATTCAACTTTCGCAGCCATCGGAAGAGCACGCGGCATGACCGAAACCCAAAGCCCGGCAAAAGCTGTCGTCAATCCGCCGGGAGGTCGCTCGGCGCTGCGGCATCTGCTGCAAGGCGAGCGTCCCTACATGCTCTACGTCGCCTTCGCCATCATGCTGATCGTCTTCAGCCTGGCGTCGCCCTGGTTCCTGTCGATCGACAATTTTCTCAACATCGGCCGGCAGACGACGCTGGTGTCGATCATCGCGGTGGGCATGACATTCGTCATCATCTCGCGGCAGATCGACCTGTCCGTTGCCTCGACGCTGGCGCTGTCGGGCATGAGTGCGTCGCTGGCCATGGCGTTCGTCGCCAACAACTGGGTCGTCGGCGCGGTGGCGGGGCTGGGCACCGGAGCGCTGATCGGACTGCTCAACGGCGTCTTGACCACCCGCCTCGAAATCCCGTCCTTCCTGGTGACGCTGGGCACGTTGAGCGGCGCGCGCGGCCTGGCGCTGATGGTCACCAACACCAAGCCGGTGATCATCACCAACGAATATTATTTCGCGATCTTCGGTGAGGGATCGGTGCTTGGCATCCCGGCGCCGATCCTGTGGACGCTCGGCGTCACCATCGCCGGCATCTTGCTGCTGCACTACAGCGTCTACGGGCGGCGGGTTTACGCGGCGGGCGGCAATCCGACGGCGGCACTCTATTCCGGCGTCCACATCAAGCAGGTCACGACGCTGGCCTTCGTGCTGACCGGGACGCTCGCGGGGCTGGCGTCGCTGATCCTGTCGGCGCGCTCGCACGCGGCGCGGCCCGACGTGGTGCAAGGCATGGAGCTCGACGTCATCGCCTCGGTCATTCTCGGCGGCTGCAGCCTGTTCGGCGGCCGCGGCTTCGTGCTCGGCACGCTGCTCGGCAGCCTGATCATCGGCACGCTCAACAACGGGCTGGTGCTGCTCGGCGTCAGCTCGTCGCTGCAACTCGTCATCAAGGGAGCAATCATCGTCGCCGCGGTCGCGTTCACGAGGAGGTAAGGCGCGCATCCCCGGATATCACCGAATACCAGCAGAAAACCGCCGGCTCCAAACGGCATACGAACACTAGAAATCAACGGAGGAAAGTCATGAAACATTCGGCACGAATCCTGTTCGGAACATTGAGCCTCGCCGCCAGTGCCTTCGCGCTGTCGACATCCCCAGGTTTTGCGCAGACGCCGGACACGTGCGTTACCGGTGTCGACCTGGTGACGCTCGGCCCCAAGGGCATTGTCGGGCAGGGCCCGCATGGCGAAAAAGCGGCCTCGCCCGACGAGCTGAAACTGACCGACGACGAAGCCGCCAAGGTCAAGGCCGGCAAGTTCAAGGTCGGCATTTCCATGCAGACGGTGAACCTCGACTGGTCGCAGCTGCAAGTGGCGGGCATCAGTGAAACGCTGGCCAAATATGGTGTCACCGTCACCGGCGTGGCCTCGGCCGAATATCAGGTCGACAAGCAGATCGCCGATATCGAGAACACCATCCAGCAGCATCCCGACGGCATCATTTCCATCCCCGTCGATTTCACCGCGACGGCGCCGACCTACAAGAAGGTGGGCGAGGCCGGCATCAAGCTGGTGTTCATGGACAGCATTCCGGTCGGCCTCTCATCGCCAAAGGATTTTGCCTCGATGATCTCGGCTGACAGCCAGGGCAATGGCCAGATCGCGGCGACGATCCTGGCGTCCTGTATGCCCAAGGGCGGCACGATCGGCCTGGTGAATTTCGGCGTCGACTACTTCAGCACCAATGAGCGCACCAAGGGCGTCAGCGAGTGGATGAAGAAGAACCGGCCGGACATCGTCATGAAGCAGGTCGACTTCACCGATCCCTCGAAAGTGTCGCAGATTGCCGGCGACTTCCTAACCGGCAATCCCGATGTGAAGGGCTTGTACGCGGTGTGGGACCAGCCGGCGCTCGACACGCTGTCCTCGATGCGCGCGCAAGGCATCGACATTCCGATCACCACGGTCGATCTCGGCCTGCAGTCGGCGATCGAGATCGCCAAGGGCGGGCCGCTCAAGGCAACCGGTTCGCAGCGTCCCTATGACCAGGGCGTCGCCGAGGCGCTGGCCATGATGAAGGCGTTGATCGGGCAGCCCACGCCCGCCTGGGTCGGCGTGCAGTCGCTGCCGGTGGTGCAATCCAACGTGCTGGAATCCTACAAGACCGTCTTCCACAAGGATCCGCCGGCCGAACTCGTCGACGCCTGCAACAGCGCCAAGCCGAAGTGCAATTGAGGTAGCAGCATGGGCGCGGGGAAACCCCGCGCCCATGAGACCAAGAACGGCCATTCATCGTGAGCACGCGGTATGCTAGGCGTCACAGCAGAAGAGCTTGATTTGCCTGTTATCCACGGTTTCGAGGGGATGCGATGTATGTGGGCCGTTCCTACAAGGTGACTGATTTTGCGCTGTGGTCGCGGCGCAGCGTCATCTACATGGTGGTGGTGAGCGGGCTGGCCGTCGCGGCCTACCGTCTTCCCGGTATCGCCGGCTTCTCGGTGCCATGGTCGGTCGTGCTCGTGCTCGGCACCACCGTGTCGCTCGTTGCCGGCTTCAAGAATTCGCAGGTGTTCACCCGCAGCGGTGAGGCACTGCAGGCGTTCACGCAAATCACCGCCAGCAGCCGGGTGTGGTCCAATTTCTGCAGGGATTTTCTCGACGCGCCGACAGCCAGGCAACTCATCTACCGCCATATCGCCTGGATGACGGCACTGCGCTTTGCCCTGCGGCGGCCGATGCCCTGGGAATCCATGGGGAAGGCCGCCAATATCGAGTATCGGCGGCGCTACCACATCCAGGAGGATACCGGCTCGCTCGCCGACGAATTACGGCCGCTGCTGGCGGAGCAGGCAGAGGGCGTGCTGAAATCGCCGCAGCCGGCGATAGCCTTGCTCGAAATGCAATCGGTCCAGGTCAACGCGCTGTTCAAGGACGCCAAGATTCCCCCTCAGATCTATGTCGAACTGACGAAGCTGATCCGCGACTTCCACGATCAGCAGGCGCGCTGCGACCGCATCAAGAACAATCCCTATCCCCGGCAATACGCCATCGTCAGTTCCATGTTCGTCATGATCTTCTGCACGCTGCTGCCGTTCGGCGTCGTCCCGGTCTTCGCGGAAATGGGCAAACTGGGCGGCGTGCTGGGTGCGATCGGCATCTGGCTGACGATCCCGTTCAGCACGCTGCTGGGCTGGGCCTACATGTCTCTCGACCAGGTCGGCGAAAGCAGCGCCAACCCGTTCGAGGGCAACGCCAACGATGTTCCGATCTCGCAGATCTGCCGTGATATCGAGATCGAACTGCGCGCGGGACTTGGCGAGGCTGACCTTCCCAAGCGATTGCTGCCGGTGAACGATATCGCGACCTGAAGTGCTGAACCTGGAGCGACTAAGCCTTCGTTTCGACCAGGATCACCAGCGACTCCGGCACCACGCCATCGTGCGTCATGGCATCGGCTGCCGCCTTGCTCTGCATCAGCGCCGCCATCTTATCCATGTCCGGCACGTCCATCATCACGGCCACCCGTTTCGGGTTCTGCGGATCGACGAAGGTGCGGATGTTGGTGATCCCCAGCGAGCCGAAAAGCTCCTTGCGCTTGGGTGAACTCAACCAGTGCTTGGTGTCTTTCGAAATGTCGTGATGGCCGATTACGGTTGGCATGGCATCCTCCCCAGGGTGACGCCGGCGGCCGATATCGCCCGCCTGATGCTGCGATCCACCTGTACAGGCCAGTGAGCGCCGTTTCCCATGGGCTGTCAATTAGCTGTTGCTGATGGATCGTCGTCGTATCGGAAGGTGCCCGGTCATCAGTGTCGCCGCGTCCGCGGGAGCGCCTAAACCTCCAGGCAAACCTTGCCGAAATGCTTCTGGGCTCCGTAATGCGTGAAGGCGGCGGCGATGTCGCGCAGCGGGAAACGACGGTCGATGACCGGCTTCAGATCGTTGACCTCGATGGCGCGGATCATGTCTTCCTGGTCGGCCCGGCTGCCGATGGAAATGCCGCTGATGCGGATCTGGTTCGAGAACACCGCCGGGATCGACACTTCAGCCGCAAAGCCGGTCAGCACACCGATCAAGGCGATGTGGCCGCCGGTCCGGCAAGCGGTTATCGATTGCGCCAGTGTGGCGGGGCCGCCGACCTCGATCACGTGATCGACGCCGCGTCCGTCCGTCAACTCCCTGGCCTTGCGGCCCCACTCCGGCACGGCCTTGTAGTTGATGACGTCGTCGGCGCCGAGGCTTTTGAGCCTTTCCAGCTTTTCCTCGTCGGATGAGGTGGCGATGACCCGGGCGCCGGCGGCCTTGGCGAATTGCAGCGCAAACAGCGACACGCTGCCGGTGCCGAGGACCAGCACCGTGTCGCCGGGCTTGACCTTGCCGCAGACGACCAGGCCTCGCCATGCGGTGACGCCGGTGCAGGTCAGCGTTGCGGCTTCCGCGTGCGTATAGCCCGCCGGAGCTTTGGTGAAGGCATGTGCGGGCATGCAGACATATTCGCTGGCCACGCCGTCAAAACTGTCGCCCGGCACATCGCGCCTAGTGGCGGGCGTCATGTCGCCATCCAGCCACCAGGGATAGAAGGTGCTGACGACGCTGTCGCCGGGCTTGAACGCATCGACATCGCTGCCGACGGCGATCACGTCACCCGCGCCGTCGGACAGCGGCACGCGGCCATCGGCGAGGGGTGTCTTGCCCTGCACTGCGAAATCGTCGCGCATGTTTAGCGAGCAGGCGCGGATCCTGACCATCACGTCACCCGGCCCCGGCTGGGGCGGGTCTTCCTCGACCAGGTCGAGCCTGTCCAAGCCACCCGGCGCTCTCAGCCTGACGAGCTTCATTGTCTGTCTCCGACGTGTGGGATGTTTCGGTGGCGGGGGTAGATCTATCGGACCTGCCGGCCGGAGATCACCCGCAGCCAGGGCGTCAGGTGGAAGGCGCTCATCAGGAGATACATGGCTGCCATGCCGGTGAGCGGTGAGGTGCCCATGCACAGCATGGTGGCGTCACTGCCTTGAAGGCAGGACAGCAGGGCCATCAGGGCGAAGGTCGGTGCCGCGGCGAGGCACAGCCAGTCGGCGATGCCGAGGGGGGCGGTGTTTGCGGGGGTCGCGCTGCCGGTGCCTGAATGGATATCGCTCATGGTCTTTTTCCTTTGACGGGACTTGGCGGCGCCGAGACCAGGACTTGGGTTCCTCCCACTCCGTGAGGGAGAGGAACCCAAGCTGGATGGCCCTTACTGCTCGCCCTTGTCCCTGAACGCGGCTTCCCCTGCAGCCGACACCTCGGCCCATTTCTTGTCGGCGCCGGCTTCGTAATTGTCGTGCCAGTTCCACCAGCTGTAGAGCGGGGTCTGGGGATAGCCTTCGGGCGAGTCCTCCCAGATCTCCTGGCGGCCGAGCGGGGTGGCGTCGAGATAGCTCCAGACCGTGCCCATCGCCTCGTCGCCGCGGCTGTTGATGAAGTAGGTGCGGAAGACGCGGTCGCCGTCATGGATGAAGACGTTGTGGCCATGCCATTCGTCGACGCCGAAATCCTTGTCGAAACTGTCGGTGATTGTGTACCAGGGTATGTCCCAGCCCATCCGCGTCTTCAGCCGCGCAATGTCGGCCTGCGGCGCGCGCGAAGCGTAGGCAAGCGTGGTGTTGCGGGCGTTGAGATGGGCGAGGTGGCCAACCTGGTCGGCGCCGAGCGAGCAGCCGCGGCAGGCGTGATCGGGCCAGCCATAGACGCCCGGCTCGAAGAAGGCGCGGTAGACGATCAGCTGGCGGCGGCCCTCGAACAAATCGAGCAGGCTTGCCTTGCCGTTGGGGCCTTCGAACACATAGGCCTTGTCCACTTCCACCCACGGCATGCGCCGGCGTTCTGCGGCGAGCGCGTCCTTGGCGCGCAGCGTCGCCTTCTCCTTGACGAGAAGCTGCGCGTGCGCGGCCTGCCATTCCTGCTGCGAAACGATCGGCGGGGTCTGCATCGTCATGTGCTTGGTCATTGGTCTTCTCCTTTGCCAGTGGTGCGGTCTGTTGTTGCCTGGGCATCCAGGCTAGGGCGGTGAAGCGGGGTGGGGTGAGTTACATCCGCGACGGGATTTGAATCCTCCGGCCCGGCGCAGCAGGGGTGGCGGGGCCGTGCAGTGTGTTCGAGATCTTCGGTTGCAGGCATTTTCGACTACCTCTAGTGAGATGCTTAATGTAGATAACTAAGATGCTTAGTTTGGGCGTCAACCGTGCGGCTTGCCGGCCGGCGGTGTTGATCTAAGTTAGGGCGGCATGCGGTGGGGGTGGGAGTTACAAGTGTGACGGGATTTGAATGGACTCGCTGATCACCGCGGCAGCGCTGGCGCTGGCGGCGGGCGATCCGCTCGGCGCGCTCGACCGCGTCGCGCTCCGCGAAGATGCGCCGGCGCTGGCGCTGCGCGGCATCGCCATGGCGCAACTCGGCGACTTCGACCGCGCCAAGCTGCTCTTGCGGCGGGCGGCCCGCGCGTTCAGCCCGAAAGAGGCTGTCGCGCGTGCCAGATGCGTCGTCGCCGAGGCCGAGATCGCGGTGGTCTCGCGTGATCTGGGCTGGCCGGCCAAGGCGCTCGACGCGGCGCGCATAACGCTGGAAAAGCATGGCGACCGGCTGAACGCCGCGCATGCCGGCCATCTCAAGGTGCGGCGCCTGCTGCTGATCGGCCGCCTCGACGAGGCCGAACATGTGCTGGCCGGACTGGACCCGACGCCGCTGCCGCCTGCCGCGCGGGCCGCGCATGAGCTTGCCGTCGCCGGTATCGCCATGCGGCGGCTCAGAACCCGGCCGGCGCGCGCGGCGCTGGAGTGGGCACGCCACGCCGCCCGCCAAGCCGGCATTCCCGGCCTCATGGCGGAGGTCGACAGCGCATCGCTGGCGCTAGAAACGCCGGCGGCGCGGCTGATCACGCAAGGCACCGAGCGGCCGCTGCTGCTCGAAGAGGTCGAGGCGCTGCAGGCATCGCCGGCGCTGGTCGTCGATGCCTTTCGCTACACGGTGCGGGCCGGGGACAAAACGGTCTCGCTGGCCAGCCGGCCGGTGCTGTTTGCGTTGGCGCGTGCGCTTGCCGAAGCGTGGCCCGGTGATGTGTCGCGCGAGGAGCTGGTGGCGCGGGCCTTTGGCGGCAAGCACGCCGATGAATCGCATCGCGCGCGGCTGCGCGTCGAAATCGGCCGGCTGCGCGCCGAGCTTGGCGCGCTGGCTGACATCAGTGCCACCAAGCGCGGTTTCACGCTGGCGCCGCACCATGCGCGCGCGGTGATGGTGCTGGCGCGGCCGATCGAAGAGCGGCACGCAGCCTTGCTGGCCTTGCTGGCCGATGGCGAAGCCTGGTCGAGTTCCGCCCTGGCGCTGGCGCTCGCAACCGGCCAGCGCAGCGTGCAGCGGGCGCTCGAGCCGCTTGCCGAGGCCGGCAAGGTGCAGTCTTTCGGCCATGGAAGGGCGCGCCGCTGGATGACGCCGCCGGTGGCCGGATTCACGACCACCTTGTTACTCCCCGCACCGCTGCCAAGCAGTTAGGAAGGGTGGATGACCACAATCGAGGATCAAGACATGAAACATTCACCGGCCGAAATCCTGCGTGAATACGGACCCTTTCCCGGTGTCGAGCGGATACATGGGGTGAGCTTTGACGGCGAGAACGTCTGGTTTGCTTCGGGCGACAGGCTGAACGCCTTCGATCCGCAAAGCGGGCAGAAGCTGCGGTCGATCGATGTCGCCGCACACGCCGGCACCGCCTTTGACGGCCGGCATTTCTTCCAGCTCGCCAATGATCGCATCCAGAAGATCGATCCCGATACCGGCGCGGTGCTGTCCACGATCCCGGCGCCGGGCGGCGGCCGTGACTCCGGGCTGACCTGGGCCGAAGGCACGCTCTGGGTGGGGCAGTACCGGGAGCGCAAGATCCATCAGATCGATCCCGAGACCGGAAAAATCCTGCGCACCATCGAATCCAGTCGCTTCGTCACCGGGGTGACCTGGGTGGATGGCGAGCTGTGGCACGCCACCTGGGAAGGCGACGAGAGCGATCTGCGCCGCGTCGACCCGAAAACCGGCAAGCTTCTGGAGCGGCTCGACATGCCGGCCGGCATAGGCATTTCGGGGCTGGAATCCGACGGCGCCGACCGCCTTTACTGCGGCAGCACATCCACCGCGGTGGTGCGTGCGGTGCGCCGGCCGAAATGAGCCGGGTTCACTGACGAAGACATCAGGGTTGCGAAGTCGAGCCTTGCGAATTTGTCGGTCGTGCCTAGATAGGCTGCGATGGGCGACCGCCCGGACATTTCTTCGCAAAGGACCCGACCATGCCCGAACAGATCACGCTGAACGACGGCGCCACCATCCCGCAGCTTGGCCTTGGCGTGTGGCAGGTCGATCACGGCATCACGGCTGATGTGGTTGGCTGGGCGATCAAGGCCGGCTACCGGCTGATCGACACCGCCGAGGGCTACCAGAACGAGGAGGGCGTCGGCGAGGCGATCCGTGCCGCCGATGTGCCGAGGAAAGAGCTGTTCATCACCTCGAAGCTGCGCAACGGCGCGCACCAGCGCGATGCGGCGCTGCGCGCCTTCGACGACACGATGAAGAAGCTCGGCGTCGAACAGATCGACCTGTTCCTGATCCACTGGCCGGTGCCCAGCCAGGACAAATATGTCGAGGCCTGGAACACCCTTGTCGAGCTGAAACAGGCGGGGCGGATCAAGTCGATCGGTGTCTCGAATTTCAACCAGGAGCATTTGGAGCGCATCATCGGCGAGACCGGTGCAGTCCCCGTGGTCAACCAGATCGAGCTGCATCCGCGCTTCCAGCAGCGCGACCTCAGGCATTTCCATGCCCGCTACGGCATCCACGCCGAAAGCTGGAGCCCGCTGGGCAGCGGCCGGCTGTTGAGCGACCCGACGATCGCGGGCGTTGCCCGAAAGCACGGCAAATCCGCTGCGCAGACGATGATCCGCTGGCATCTTCAGGAAGGGCTGATCGTCATTCCGAAGTCGGTGCGCCAGGACCGCATCGCCGCCAATTTCGATGTCTTCGATTTCGAACTGGACGCACAGGATCTGGAGACGATCCGAGGCATGGATTCGGCTGATGGACGGGGCGGCCCGAACCCGGCGACGGCGGCGTTTTTGTTTTAAAGGTTAGACCCGAGGGGAGCCGGCGACGAAGCTGCCAATCTCCCCCCAAGTGGGGGAGATGTCCGGCAGGACAGAGGGGGCGCTGTCCCGCCGACGTATCAACCTGTGTCGTTCAAACCAGCAGCGATGCCAATATGTTGGCAGACATTGTCAACGCCGCGAATCACATCGTCGTTCCAGAACCGCAAGACAGCCCAGCCATCCTGTTCCACGCGCTTCGTTCTCAACGCGTCGGGGGGCAATGGCGTATGAGGCATGGCGCTGTTTTGATGTGATTTAGGCTTGCGCTCTACGGCGCCCCCCTCTGTCCTGCCGGACATCTCCCCCACGAGGGGGGGAGATCGGCAGCTTCATCGTCTGCGCCTTAGATCCCGGACCCATCCAGCTGCTGCGCATCTTCGCCTTCCCAGGGCGCCGGCAGCGAGCCGCCGCGGCTGAGGTTGGCCGAGGGCAGGGGCATCCAGCACTTCAGTTCGGGGTCGGCGTATTCGACGACGCGGCCGGGCGAGGAATCCGAGGCACGCCAGCCTTCGCCGGCGAACTGGTCGCCGCGCGCCCAGTAGGCGAGGTCGACTTCCGCCGGTCCCTGTTCGGAGGGACGGACCGTGACCAGGATCCGGCTGCCGTCCTTGGGCGCCGTCGACATGTGGCGCCACCGTTCGGGCTCGTCCATCGCAATTCCTCCTGCCTTGGTCCGAGGTGAAGTGTCGCCTCGCTATCAGGGGCGGTCAACCCAAACTTTGCGCAATCCGTCCTGTTTCGATTGGCAGCCAAAACGCCTTGATGCACCCTGGCCCTGTCCACAGGGAATGGATGAAATGTCGGATTGCATCGACCACCTCCGTCCTAGGTCTGGCGATGTTGGCCAGGACAAGGAGAGGCATTCATGAGTGACAAGATCCAGCCGATGCCGGCCGCGGGCGACATGAAACTGTTCTTCAGCCGCAATCCCAATCCGCGCCTGGCGGTCGCGGTGGCGCGTCACCTCAAGGCCGAGGTGACATTCGAATTCGCGTCACCGTTCGCGCCGGGGCAAGCGGAGCGATTCCGGCCGCTCAATCCCAACCTGTCCCTCCCCATATTGGCGTGGCCGGGCGGCAGTCTTTGGGAAGCGGACGCCATAGCCTGCCGGCTGTCGCGCGACGTCGGATCGGATTTCTGGCGCACCGGTGATGACGAGCCCGACATGATCCGCTGGCTAAGCTGGGGCAAGGAGAATTTTGCGCGGGCTTGCGACATGGTGCATTTCGAGCGTGGTACCAAGCAGCGCTATCATCTGGGTCCAATCGATCATCCGCTGGTCGAGGAGGGGCTGAGGCTCTTCGATACAACGGCGGCAATCCTGGAGGCAGTGCTTGGCAACCGGCAATGGCTGGTCGGAGATCGGCTCTCCTATGCCGATTTCCGCATGGCGACATTCCTGCCCTTCAACGAAGTCGCCGGCCTGCCGCTCGGCGACTATCCCGCGCTCACCCGCTGGTATCGCCGGCTCGAAGCCATCGACGCCTGGCGCGACCCCTTTGCGGGGCTGGATGCGCCGCACTTGCCACCGGTGCCGGGGCAAGCTGCGGAAGCTCGGTGATGTGAAGGGCCAAACCAACGACCGGCGTATACACAAAGGCAACTTGAAAACGCCGGCCGCCGTTTGGGGCGTTGGGGTGCATCACGTTTGGGGCGCGGTGCAAGGTCAGGCTAAGCGGATGGCCGGCATCTGCAATCGGAACGCCGACCCATGGTGAATGAAGGATTACTATCCACAGGCACCGGCTGGTGACGGGCGCTCCTGCAGGCCCTTCACCCTTGCTCTCACCTGTGTGCAACACCCCGCGGCCGGCCATCGGTGCTCGACGGGCAGCACCTGGGTTGCTAAGCCCCATGCCGCGCAGGAGACCTTTTTGAGTCGAGACATGACGGTTGCGATCGAGATGGGACACACCATGGCGGGCGCCCCAGCCAACCTCGATCTCGAGGAGCTGCTGGCGACCCGCCTTCTGGTGCAGGGCAATTCGGGCTCCGGCAAGTCGCATCTGTTGCGCCGGCTCTTGGAACAGAGCGCGCCCTGGGTGCAGCAGACCATCATCGATCCCGAAGGCGACTTCGTCTCGCTGGGCGAGCGCTACGGCCATCTGGTGATCGATGCCGAGGAGCACACCGAGCGCGGCCTGCAGGCGGCCGGCGAGCGGGCACGCATCCACCGCGTCTCCACCGTGCTCAACCTCGAAGGGCTCGACGCCGAAAACCAGATGCGTCGCGCTGCCGCCTTCCTCGGTGGGCTGTTCGAGGTCGCCCGCGACCACTGGTACCCGATGCTGGTGGTGGTGGACGAGGCGCAGCTGTTCGCACCGGCGGTGGCCGGCGAGGTGTCGGACGAAGCACGCAAGCTCTCGCTCGGTGCCATGACCAATCTGATGTGCCGTGGCCGCAAGCGGGGGCTGGCCGGCATCATCGCCACGCAGCGGCTGGCCAAGCTTGCCAAGAATGTCGCGGCGGAAGCCTCCAATTTCCTCATGGGCCGCACCTTCCTCGACATCGATATGGCGCGCGCCGCCGATCTGCTCGGCATGGAGCGGCGCCAGGCGGAAGCGTTTCGCGACCTGGAGCGAGGCCAGTTCATGGCGCTGGGACCGGCGCTGTCGCGCCGGCCGCTCGGCCTGCGCATCGGCCCGACCGACACCAGCCCGCGCAACGGCACGCCGCGGCTGATGGCGATGCCGGAAGCAGCCCTCGAGGACGCCCGCGCGATCATCCTGGCGGCGCCGCCGCCCGAGACGGCGCGCACGCCGCGCCGGGTGGCGTCACCGGATCTGCTCGACCAGCTGATGGCGGCGAAGTCGGCGGCGCTGGAAATCCGCCCCGAACCGGCGGAGCCGCAAATCAGCGCCGAGGACCTGGCGGAGCGGCGCGAGCGGGTGGACCGCGTGCTGCGCGCCATTCTTGCACAGCCCGATGCGGGTTTTCGCGTCATCGGCGTGCTCTACCAGGAATTCGTGGTGCGCTGCCGCATCGAGGGTCTCGCCTCGGTGGTACCGGACCTCGCCGAGTTCCGCCGCATGCTGACGCGTGCCCGCGCCGGCCTCGGCTCAGACATTGCGGCAGGCGACGACGCATGGCGGGACGTTTCCGTCCGCGCCTCGCTGCTGCCCGACGACATGCAGGGTGTGTTCATGATGATCGCGCGTGCGGCCAAGGAAGGCTGGCCGTGCCCGAGCGACGCCGCGATCGCGCGCGCCTACGGTTCGCACTCGCTGCGCCGCGCCCGCCGCCTCTTGACCTATATCGAGGAGCAAGGCCTGATCGTCTGCCAGCTCGACGGCACGGGAAAGCGCACCGTGACGCTGGTCGAACTCGCCTGGGCCACGGCACCCGGCGACCCCAACGCCGAAGAGGTGGAGCAGGGGAGCCTGGCACTGTGAGGGGGCTATGACGCGTTCAACTCCCGTCGGATCGCAGGGGCAGCCTGGCGGCAATGCCGCCCGGGTGCGCATCATGGGGACGCCGAGGTCCGGTACGAATCTCGCCAAGCACCTGGTCGAAACCCACCTTGGCGTGCCGGTCGTCTTTGACCAGGGCTTTTGGAAGCATGGGATCTTTCCGGCCCTGATGAGCGGGCGCGACCTTGGATATGGCGATTTGCCCATCATCGTCATGAGCAAGGATCCCATCACCCAGCTTCTGTCATGGTTCCGTTATAGCAGAAATGACAGCCTTTTCAGGCCGGCCAGACATCTCGGACCGTTCCTGAACGGGCCTTTCGAAATCAGGCAGGATTTCACCCGGCCCAAGATGGCGTACAGGTTCCGCACGCCTGCCGATTACTGGAACCAGTTCTACTTTGCCCTGGAATCCCTGCGCCTCACCGGCGCGCCGGTGCATTTCGTCAGCTATGAGCAGCTCGTCTCAACGCCGGCCCTTTGCCTCGCTTCGATTTCGCGGTTTCTCGACCTGTCCCCGCCTTTCGACGCAGGCATCACCGTGACCATCCCACGGCACGCACTCAGTGCGAGCAATGACATCGACCGGCTCGCCGACCCGGCGGCCAAGCTGGGTCCGTTCGATCCCGCGCGCGCGGACCTGGCATCCGCGCTCGCCAGGATCGGATGGCGCAATGCGCGCCGCATCCTGCGCGACATCGACGATGACGTGCTCGATGCGACGGGCCGGACCGGATTTCACGAAACCTGCCGGAAAGCGATCGGTCCCGCGGCGATAGCGAGGTCGTTCATCGGCTTCTGGTGAGGTTGGCGCGGGCGCGTCCCGCCGCCTATTTCTGTTTGCGGCCCAGCCCCATGGATTTGGCGAGCTTCGAGCGGGTCGCGGAATAGTTTGGCGCCACCATCGGGTAGCTGGAGGGCAGGTTCCACTTCTTTCGATACTGGTCCGGCGTCAGGCCATAGTTGGTCTCGATATGCCGCTTCAGCGATTTGAAACGCTTGCCGTCCTCCAGGCAGATGATGAAATCCGGCGTGACGGATTTTTTCACGGGGACGGCATATCTGATCTCGTCGGGTCCGCCATCGGCAACGCCATCCGAAATATTCCGGATCGACGCGTGTATCTTTCCGATGAAGTCGGGAAGCTCGGCGGCGGGAATGGGGTTGTTCGAGACATAGGACGAGACAATATCGGCGGTTATCGAAATGACCGGATCGATATGCTTTCCGTTTCCGGAATATGTCCTGGCGCCGTCGGTGACTTCATCAGGCGTTTCTTCGAAAATCCCCCCGGCCCGAACCATGGTTGGTCTGACATAAGGCTTCTTCAAAAGGCTTCTCCTTGACGAGCATGGTCTGTGGTTACATCTGTCGGATCATAGTTGTGGGAAAATTTCACACGTGTCAACTGGCGTGAACCAAGATGATTTGGCCAAGTCGAGGCGTCGGTTCCCCGTCGGGGTGCGGGAACCGGAGCGACGCGACAGAAGCCCGCCGATGTCGCTTCTTTGGCTCGCGCCCTTGTGGAAGCATTTCCCACAAGCTATTTTCGGCAGGAATTTCCGAGGGATGGATGATCGATTTCGGGATTGGTAAGTGAAGGACGACGATGAGCAAATCGGCGGGACAAATACTGGATGCCGCAGGGGTCCAGAACGCGTTGAACCGGGTCCTTCGCCCGCTGGTGCGGCTCGCCATCAAGTGCGGGGTGACGTTTCCGGCCTTCGTCGATCTGCTGCGCCAGCTCTACGTCAATGTGGCGGAGCATGACTTCGCGCTGCCGGACAAGCAGCAGACCGACTCCAGGGTCAGCCTGCTGACGGGCGTCCACAGGAAGGAGGTCAGCCGGCTGAGAGGGGCGGGCGCCCCGGTGCGGGTGGTGCCCGATTCCGTGTCCCGGACGAGCGCCATCGTCGCGCGCTGGCTGGCCGATCCACAGTTCGTCAACGCCAAGGGCGTGCCGTTGCCGCTGGCGCGCACGAGCGAGGCGGGAGAGCCCTCCTTTGCCGACCTGGTGGAATCGGTAACCCGTGATCTCAGGCCACGCGCCGTTCTCGACGACTGGCTCGACCGGAAGCTGGTCGAAATCGACAGCAAGGATCGCATCGTCCTGATGGAAGGGGCGATGGTGCCGCGCGGCGACGGCGAGGTCCGGCTTTACTATTTTGCCCGCAATCTCGGCGACCATGCGGCCGCCTCGGTCGAGAACGTCCTGGCCGACGCGCCGCCCTTTCTCGAGCGCGCCGTCCATTATGACGGGCTGTCGGAAGAACTTGCCAGGTCGCTCGAAGCCTACAGCCGCGAGATCGCGGTCGAAACGCTGCTGCGCCTCAACAAATACGCAAACCAGGCCATTCAAAGCGATCCGGGCGGGAACAGCCGTTGGAACTGGGGTGTCTATATCCTCACCGCCGACGGCACGTCGCTCGTTGCCGAGGAATCGCCTGAGAACAAGGATGCCGGCGGAGAGACGGCATGAGCGGCAGGCCGACGAGACGGGATTTCCTGACGCTCGCAGCCGCCGTGCCGGCGGTGTTTTTCAGCCTGCATGCGCGGGCGACCGAACAGCCGAAAGACCAGGGCATTGGCGGCACCGGCTGGACAGCGGGGACCGACGGCGACCAGGGCATCGGCGGCACCGGCATCGTCGGAACGATCCAGCGCTTCGGCAGCATTTTCGTCAACGGCGTGCGGGTTCAATATCAGCCTGACGTGCCGGTCTGGATCGACGGCGTCCGCGTTGCCCCGAGCAGCCTGAAGGTCGGGCATGTCGTGCGCGTCGCGGTGGTCCAAAAAGCCGATCGTTTGATGACCTCCGCCATTCATGTCACCAGCGAGGTGGTGGGACCGGTCGAGCGCAAAAACACGGGCTCGATGCGGGTGCTGGGACAGCAGGTCGACATCAGCCAGCTTGCGGAGGGATTGACGGTCGGGGTGGGCGATGTCGTCGCCGTCCATGGCATTCGCCGGCCCGACGGGAAAATCGTTGCCAGCCTGGTGGAGGCCAGGCCGCATGAAACGCACTATCTGGTTCGCGGCCTGGCGGTCGTAAGATCGGGCGCGTTGCTGGTCGGGCGGCTCAAGATCGGACAGGGATCATCGCCGCTGGCAAATCGACGCGTGCAACTGACCCTCGCCAAGGCCACGGGCGGATACAAGATCGTGCATCTGGAAGCGGAAGCGCCGGTGCCGCAGGCCCATGTCGCCGATGTTCTCTACGAGACGTTTCTGCAGCGCCGCGGACATCGGCTGGAATCGGGTCTGGGCATCGCCGTCGACAATCAGAACGGCGATGTGACATCGACGGCTGCCGTCCGGGCGTTTATCGAGGTCGGGTTCGATCGCGAGGGCAATATCGTGTCGGCGTCGCGTGGGCACGGGGCCGGCGGGCCGTCGCCAAACCAGCCTGGTATGCCACCGGGTCCGCCTCCCGGCGGACCGACCGGACCGGGTGGGCCTGGTGGACCGGGAGGACCTGGAGGACCTGGGGGAGCCGGCGGGCCGGGTGGCCCTGGTGGGCCGGGCGCGCCTTAGGCCGACGCGTTATCTTGGCCGGACGCCGTAATCTCCGGCGTCGGCGCTGCCCCTCACTGTCCTGCCGGACGTTCGTCACTCGAAAAGCCAACTGCTTGGCTTTTCGAGCGACGAAGTGGCGGTAGGCAGGTGAGGGGCGGCGCCAACGGTTGGCCGTTATTGCAACGGAGTTGAGCAGGCGGCCGTGACGATCCGGCCGGTCCGTCCTTTGCGATAGACGGAACCGGCCGGCGCAGCCGTACGGGGCTCGTTGGGTAGGGGCGTGAGCTTTTTTGGTACGGCTGCTTTCCGCGGACCATACGGGGGGCGGACGGTCCGCTGAATCCTATGGAATGTCCTGGCTTCCTTTCCTCTCGCAGTCGCTGACGGACTCAATGTGTGGGAAACTTACCCACAAGTCAACCGCACGCTCTTGACGTGGGTAAATTTCCCACATACATCGGATCGACACCTGAGGTTCCAAACCCTCGGGCCTCGGAACAAGGCAGGACAATCCGAATGATGCGGCCGAAATGATGCGGCTTGGCCGCCACGGATTTTGTTGCCTCCGGATCGAGTTGATTTTCGGTGAAGCAACCCTCGAAGGTAAACCATTGAAAAAACTGTATATTGATGCCTCCCTGCCGTTTCGCTGGGGGCCGCATCCGCCAGTCGGCATCCCGCGTGTCGAAACGGCGCTCATCCGTCAGGCGCTGCGATGGAAGGGCTCGCCGGTCGGCTTCTTCATCGTCGACGCGTGGGGGCACGGTCAAAGGCTCGATGAAACGGAACTTCGCTATCTCCGTCGGCTCGTCGACGGCGACCTGCCGCAACCGATTGGCGGCGAGGGAAGCTCGTATCTGGCGCGGCTGTGGAAAGTGCTGTCGATCATGCGGGAGGCGCCCTTCGCCGCCGGGCGCGAGTTCGATCGCGTGACGGCGATCTTCCTATCGGGATCGCAGAGGCGGCGCGGCGTCAAGTTTCAGCTGTCGAAGACGGTCATCCGGCTGTTCAAGATCGTGAAGTCGGCGCTGCGTCCCAGCAGACTCGATAGCGGGGATCCGCTGAAGGACGAAAACGCCATATGCTTTCTGTCCAGCGCCAGCGTGCACGAACTGGCCTCGGGCAAGTTCGCCGGAAGAAAAGCCAAAAGCGGCATCTTCACCTTGATGCACGACCTCATTCCGATCGACTTCCCGCAATTCGTCGGTCCGCATCACGCGCGCGGTTTCGTGCGCAACACGGCCTGGCAGCTGGACAATGCGCAGCTGCTGGTCTGCGTCTCGAAATACACCGCCGACCGGGTCAAATGCCATGCCAAGGCCTCCGGCCTTGGCCGGGTTCCGCAGGTCGCGGTTGCGTCGCCCGGCGCTTTCCTCAGGGAAAGCGTCAGCGACCGGGAGATGTCGACTGAGCGGCAAAACCAGAACCGCAAGTTCGTCCTCTACTGTTCGACGATCGAGATCCGCAAAAACCACATCCTGCTGCTCAAGGTCTGGCACCGGCTGTTGCCGCTGCTGGGCAAGCGGCTGCCGACGCTGGTGCTGTGCGGCCGCTGGGGCTGGATGTATGAGGAGCTCACCGCCTTCATGGCGCAGCATCAGGAACTTGGCGAGCATGTCCACTTCCGCTCCAACCTCAGCGACCGGGAGCTGGCGGAACTCTACCGGGACGCCGAATTCAGCGTCTATCCCTCGGCGGTCGAAGGCTGGGGGCTTGGAGCCGCCGAGTGCCTCGATTTCGGGCTGCCGGTGCTGATTTCGGACGCGCCGTCGCTGACGGAGGCGACGCAAGGGCTGATGCCGACCATCCCCGCGCGCGACGTCGAAGGCTGGTGCGCCGCGGTCGCCAAGGCCTGCACCGATCCGGTCTGGCTGGCGGAATTGCGCCACATCATCGCGTCGCGCTACCGCCCTATCCGCGAGCCCACGTTTTTCGCGACCATTGTCGACCACGTTGCGGCAATGGACGCTGTCGCGGAAGCCGACCCTGTCGCAGGAGCCGACGCTGTCGCAGGGATCAGCTCGGACGATCTCGCGCCGAGGATTTACGGGCCGAATCCGGCGGCGGCCGGGCAGGCCAGGCAGCCCAGCGCATTGGCCACCGATCAACCGGTATTTCGCGGGGCGTGATGGGAACCATTGTCGATATGTCGACGCTTGGCGGGGCGCGGGAGCGCTCCGGCACTATTGCCGTGCGGGTGATGGGGACGCCGCGATCCGGCACCAATCTGGCGAAATATCTGCTCGAACGCTATCTCGGCGTACAAATCGTCTTCGATCACGGCTTCTGGAAACACGGGATCTTTCCCGCGCTCATGAACGGGCGCGACATCCAGTATGGCGACTTGCCCATTGTCGTCCTGAGCAAGGATCCCGTCAGCCAGATCCTGTCGTGGTTCCGCCTTGCCAGGAACGACACGATTTTCAAGCCAAATGGGAATCTCGGCGCGTTTCTCACGCAGCCCTTCGAGGTCAGGCAGGATTTCACCGAGCCGAAGCGCATGGAATACAGGTTCCATTCGCCGGCCGATTACTGGAACCAGTTCTATTTCGCCATGGATGCGCTTCGCCGCTCCGGCGCGCCGGTGCATTTCGTGCGCTATGAGCAGCTGGTTTCAGACCCGGCCGATTGCCTGGGTTCGATCTCGTGTTTTCTCGATCTTGCCCCGTTCCTCGACGCCCGCCGGGTGGTGGCTCTCCCCAGACACACGCTCGGCGCGAGCAATGACTTTGATGCCGCCGAAAGCCCGGCGGATGAAAAGGCCTTCGACCCCGCGCGCGCCGAGCTGGCGTCGGCGCTGGCCAGGATGGGATGGCGCAATGCCCGCACCATCCTGCGCGCCATCGACGACGACGTGCTGGATGCGACGGGACGGGCCGGGTTTCGCCAGACCTGCCGCCAGGCGGCTGGCCCGGCGGCGATGCTGAGGTCGCTCGTCGGCTTCTGGTGAGGCGCCGGTGAAGACCGGTCAGCCTGCCGCCGCGATGCCGGCATGGTGGCTGCCCAATTGCCACAGGGGCAGGGGGAACCGCCCGTGCTGCACTTCGAGCAAGCGAAAACCCGCCCCGCCGATCAGGCTTAGCGGATCGCGGTTGAGGTGGCAGCCGCCGGCGATCGATCCCCACAGCCGGTTCAGGCGATCCTGCCACCGGCGGCAGCGCGGCCCCTCGGCCTGGCCGTGCTCGATGAAGATCAGCCGGCCCGTCGGTTTCAGGATGCGCCGGATTTCGCTCAGCGCGGCTTGAGGATCGGGAATGGTGCAGAAGGCATAGGTGACGACCACCGTATCGGCGAAGCCATCGGCCAAGGGCAGGCTTTCGCCGCTGGCCCGGATGCATTCGACGGCGAAGGGCGAGGCGAGGCTCATCGGTGCGGCGAGGCCGAGCATGGTGCCGTCGGGATCGACGCCGATCAGCCGCTCAACCCTGGCGGCATCGTAATAGGGCAGGTTGAGGCCCGAGCCGAAGCCGACCTCGACGACAACACCTTGCGCCCGCGGGATGATGCGCCGGCGCATATGCGAAAAGGCGCCGGCCGAACAGCCGGCGTGGACGAAATAGGGGGCGACACAGCGCGCGTACCAGGAGAGGCAGGTCTGGCACATGGCTCAGCCTCCATGCTTGGTGTTGGCGGCGTCGACGCCGGCAAGCGGTTCTGCTGTGCGGTGGCTTGATGTATTGACCGGTGACATTTCTCGCTCCAAGGGAGTTGACCGGGCCGGATCGGCTCGAAACCGGGGATAGAAGGCCGGCGTCCCCTCAACGTCCTCTGAAAACCCTTGCGCGGCCGCGTGCGGATCGATGGAGCGCTTGAAACTCAGACTTCTGGGCTTTCCGGAGTTCAGTCTGAACGGCCGGCCGATAGAGCTCGCCCTGCGCAAGGCGGCGGCGCTCGTCATCTACCTCGCCGAGGCCGGCGGACCGGTGGCGCGCGATGTCGCGGCGACGCTGCTGTGGCCCGAAGCCGACGCGGAAGCCGCCCGCGCCCGCCTGCGGCGCACGCTCTACAAGATCCGCATCGCGTTCGGCGAGGAGGTTATATCAGCCAGCGCGGCATCGCTCAGCCTCCGCTCGGGGCTCTCTATCGAGGCCGACTCGCGGGCCTTCGAGCATGCCTGCGATGCCGGGCTTCTCGACGAGGCCGCCGGCCTCTACACCAGCGACTATCTCGCCGGTTTCTCTGTGCCGGATTGTCCCGAATTCGAGGAATGGGTATTCTTCCGCCGCGAGGCCTTGCGCAGCCGGCTGGTGCAGGCGCTGGAGCGGCTGGTCGAAGCCAAGATCGCCGGGGGCGAACCGCGCGGCGCGGTGCTGCACGCCACGCGCCTTGCCGCCCTCGACCCCTTGAGCGAAAGCGCGCACCGCCATCTCATTCGCGCCCATCTGGCGGCCGGCGACAGGGCGGCGGCCGAGCGCCAGGGCGAAACCTCTGCGCGGCTGCTGCGCGACGAACTCGGCGTGGCGCCCGACCCCGCCACGCTCGCCCTGCTGCGCGCGAGCGATGCCGAGGTGCCGAGAACCCGTTATGTCGCGGTCGACGGCATCCATATCGCCTACCAGACCGTCGGCAGCGGCCCGGCCGATATCGTGCTGGTGCCCGGCTTCATCTCGCATGTCGAGCGCATCTGGGAAGACAGGATCTGCCGCGCCTGGCTCAATGCGGTGTCGCGGCTTGGCCGGCTGATCCTGTTCGACCGGCGCGGCATGGGCCTGTCCGACCGCGTCGGCGCCCGCCCGACCGTCGAGGCGACCGCGCGCGACATTCTGGCGGTGATGGATGCCGCCGGCAGCCGCAAAGCGCTGCTGGTCGGCGCCTCCGAGGGCGGGCCGGGCTGCATTCGCTTCGCCGTCGACCACCCCGACCGCCTGACTGGCCTGGTCCTCTGGGGCTCGCTCGCCAAAGGCAGTCGCACACCGGACTATCCCTTCGCGCTCACATCGGCGCAATACGATCTCTGGCAGCAGCGCCTGCTCGCCGGCTGGGGCGGGCCTGCCGAAATCGAAACCTTTGCGCCCAGCGTCGCCGCAGACCGCCAGGCGCGCGCCTGGTGGGCCGGCCTGCTCCGGGCCGCCTCCAGCCCCGGCGCCGTCGCCGGCCTGCTGCAGGCACTGCGCGACGCCGATGTGCGGCCGCTGTTGTCAAAGGTCGCGGCCAAGACGCTGGTCCTGCACCGTACCGGCGACCACGCCGTGCGGGTCGAGGCGGGGCGGTACCTGGCGGCGCGGATACCGGGGGCGCGGTTTGTCGAGGTGGAGGGGGAGGATCACTGGTTCTGGGTGGGGGAGCAGGGGGCGTTGCTGGAGACGATCGCGGCGATGACGAGCGGACGGTGAGGCAGGCCCCGCTCCCGCGCGCGCCGGTCGGAACCGGCGCTAGTCACAGCCGAGCTTGCGAGGCCGGCCGCCGTGCTGGTCGACGTCAATTACACGTCGTTGCGTTCCTCAGTGCCTCCGCACGGGAAGGCTGGGGCAATGCCGCGATCTGCCGTACGGAAGCATAGAACTTGGGATAATCGCCTGCGCACAAATCATAAAGGCGAAGGAACGCCGGAACCTGTTCGCCGTAGACGGACGTCGCGGCGAGCTTTGCGTTGTTGATGGGACTATTGAACCAGGCATCGTATCCGCGATATCCGGCCCAGCGCCTGTCGCGCATTTGCCGGTAGCGCACCCGCAGCCTGTCGATCGCGGCTGTTTTGGCGGCAGCCATCTGCTGCGGGGTGCGGGGACTGCCATAGACCTGCCTCAACTCGTCCCGGGTTTTCGCTATCAGTCCGAGAAAATCCGCTTTGCGCTGGCGATCGATTTCGTAACTGCGCAATCCGGCGCGATTGCCGGTGGCGCGCAGCCATTTCCTCACCCCGGTGATTTCGACGGCGACCGCGAAAGCCTCGTTGAACGCGGAGTCGCCGTTCACATAGATTTTCTGATGCGCCAGTTCATGGAAGATGAGGCCTGCGAGATACATGGCGTCCTGACGCAGCATGGTGCTGAGCAGCGGGTCGCTGAACCAGCCCAGCGTGGAATAAGCAGTGACGCCCGAGACGTAGACGTCCAGGCCTTGTTGCTGCAGTTCGGCAGCACTTTCAGCCGCGGATTTCTGGGAAAAGTAACCCCGGTACGGAACGCAGCCGAAGACCGGAAAGCACCATGTTATCGGCGTGAGCGAGAATTGTGGTGCGGCAAAAACGGCAAGGGTCACGTTATCTCGACCGATGTCGACATAGCTGCGGTAGCTGCTGTTATCGGGCAGCGCCAGCTCATCCGTGGCAAAGCGACGTATGGCGCTCGCCGACGTCAACTTCGCGCGCAATGCCTCCGGCGTCGAGGGATCGTGGATGAGCCTTCCGACATTTTTCCGCGCGGCCATGATCTGCACATGGCCCTCCAACGCCTGCGCGTAGTAGGAGGCGCTGGTGCAGCCGGCCACGCCGGACGCCATGACCACGGCGGCAAGCAATCGAAAAAAGCGCTTCACAGCTTGCCCACCGCCTGCTCGTCTTCCATGGCGCGAATGTGCCATTGCCCTCGTGTCAGGCGCATCGATTTTCGTCAAGACCTGGCAGGGCAGCAGGTCGGACTTTCGAATTGGCGGGACTGGCAAGGCGGCCATTCGCGACCTTCGCGCCGGGCCTCCGACCGCCAGGCGCGCGCCTGGTGGGCCGGCCTGCTCAGGGCCGCCTCCAGCCCCGGCCGCGCCGATTTTCTGGAGTGACAAGCCGCGCCCGGCGGGGCGAATTCGTACCCCTAGTCGGCGGCGGTCTCCGATGGCGCCTCTGCCGGCCCCGAAGGCACGGCCTCGGTACGGGGCTTGCGCCGTGAGAACAACGACATGAGCGTGACGTAGAACACCGGCGTCAGGAACAAGCCGACGAAGGTGACGCCGAGCATGCCGGAGAACACCGCAGTGCCGAGCGACTGGCGCATTTCTGCTCCCGGGCCGGTTGCGATCATCAGCGGCACGACGCCGAGGATGAACGCGAAGGCGGTCATCAGGATCGGCCGCAGCCTGAGCCGGCAGGCTTCGACGGCAGCCTCGGTGACCGACAGGCCGCGTTCCTGCGCCTGCCGCGCGAATTCGACGATCAGGATCGCGTTCTTGGCGGCAAGCCCGATCAGCACGATGAGGCCGATCTGCACGAGGATGTTGTTGTCCAGCCCTCGGAAAGACACGCCGAGCAACGCCGCCAGCACGCCGAGCGGCACCACCAGCACAATGGCGAACGGCAGCACCCAGCTTTCATATTGCGCCGCCAGCGCCAGGAATACGAACAGCACCGACAGTCCGAAGATATAGACAGCGGCATTGCCGGTGTTGCGCTCCTGATAGGCGAGCTCGGTCCATTCATAGGAGGTACCGGCCGGCAGCGTCTGTGCCGTGATCCCTTCCATCAATGCCAGCGCGTCGCCCGTGGAAACGCCGGGCGCAGCGTTGCCCTGCAGCGGCACCGAGACGTACATGTTGTAGCGCTGGACCAGCGCCGGGCCGGTGACGTCGCGGATCTCGATCAACGTGCCGAGCGGAACCAGCGCGCCGGTCGCCGAGCGCACCTTCAATTTCAGGATGTCGGCGCGATCGAGGCGGAACGCCTGGTCGGCCTGCGCCCGCACCTGGTAAACGCGGCCGAAAGCGTTGAAGTCGTTGACGTAGGCGGTGCCCAAATTGATCGACAGAGTCTCGAAGATGTTGGGGATCGGGACGTTCAGGATGCGCGCCTTGTCGCGATCGATCGCCAGGAAGAATTGCGGACTCGACGCTGAGAACGTGGTGAACACGCCCGCCAGCCCCGGCGTCTTGTTGGCCTTGCCGGCGATTTCGTAGGCAAGCGCCAGGATCTGCCGCATGTCGGCGCTGTTGCGTTCCTGGATCTGCAGCTTGAAGCCGCCGGCGTTGCCGACGCCGCGGATCGGTGGCGGCGGCAGTGCGATAATGAAGGCTTCCTTGATGCTTTGCAGGCTACCGAACAGATTGCCGATGACCTGGGTCGCCGACTGGCCGGCTTTCAGTCGCTCGTCAAACGGCCTGAACCTGGCGAAGATCACGCCCTGGTTGCTGGCGTTGGTGAAGGTCGCGCCGGAGAAGCCGGCGAAGGCGACTGCGTAGTCGACGCCCGGCGTTTTCTGGATGATCTGTGACGCCTGCTGGATGACCGCATCGGTCCTCGACAACGAGGCGCCGTCCGGCAACTGGACGACGACGATCGCATAGCCCTGGTCGAGCGACGGAATGAAACCGCGCGGCACCGTCTGCACCATGTAGACCGTGGCGTAGATGAGGGCGGCGAAAACGGCCAGCATGGCGGTGATCGCTATCCGCGAGCCTACCAGCACGCGGATGATGCTCGAATACCAATGGGCGCCCCTGTCAAAGCCGCGATTGAAGCCGTCGGCGAGCGCCCGTCCGAACCGCGCCAGGAAAAAGCGCGGCGGCGCCGCCGCGGCGTGGTGCGGCTTGAACAGCAGTGCGGCCAGCGCCGGCGAAAGCGTCAGCGAATTGAATGCCGAGATCGCCGTCGACACGGCGATGGTGATCGCAAACTGCAGGTAGAACTGCCCAGAAATGCCGGGGATGAAGGCTGTCGGTACGAACACGGCTATCAGCACCAGCGAGATCGCGATGATGGCCGTTCCGACTTCGTTCATGGTTAGGTGCGACGCCGGATTGGGCGCCAGCCCTCCGGCAATATTGCGCTCGACGTTCTCGACCACGACGATCGCATCGTCGACGACGATGCCGATCGCCAGCACGAGGCCGAATAGCGTCAGCATGTTGAGCGAGAAGCCGGCGGCGTAAAGCACCGCCAGCGTGCCGATCAGCGACACGGGGATCGCCACGATCGGCACGATCGCCATGCGCCACGATTGCAGGAAGACGATGATGACGATGATGACCAGCGCCATCGCCTCGAGGATCGTCTTGTAGACCTCGTGGATCGACTCGGCGACGAACTCGGTTGGATTGTAGACGATGTCGTAGCTCAACCCCTTCGGGAAGTCGCGGGAAAGCTCCTTCATCTTGTCCTGGATCTCCGCGGCTGCGGCGAGCGCGTTGGTGCCCGGCCGCTGGAAGATGGCGAGCGCCACCGCCGGTTTGCCGTTGAGATAGGAGTTGGTGACGTAATCCTTGGCGCCGAGTTCGATTCGCGCCACGTCCTGCAGCGAGATCAGACGGCCGTCGTCGGTCGATTTGACGATCACGTATCGGAAGTCGCGTGCGTCGTTGAAGCGGCCTTGCGTGGTGACCGTGTACTGGAACGCCGTGCCGCTGTTGGTCGGCGGCGCGCCGATCGAGCCGCCCGACACCTGGACGTTCTGGTCGCGCAGCGCCTGCACCACATCGCCCGAGGTCATCCCCAGAGCGGACAGTTTTTCCGGATCGAGCCAGATGCGCAGCGAATATTCGCGTTCGCCGAAGATGATGAGGTCGCCGACGCCGTCTAACCTGAGCAGTATGTCTCGCACCCGTGAGCGGGCGTAGTTCGAGACGTAGAGCTGATCGTAGGTGTTGTCGGGCGACAGCATGTGCACGACCATCATCAGGTCGGGCGAGCTCTTGGTGGTGGTGATGCCGAGGCGGCGGACTTCTTCGGGCAGGCGCGGCTCGGCGACCGACACGCGATTCTGCACCAGCACCTGCGCCTGGTCGAGATTGGTGCCCAGCTTGAAGGTGATGGTCAGCGCCATCGACCCGTCGCCCGACGAATAGGACGACATGTAGAGCATGCCCTCGACGCCGTTGATCTCCTGCTCGATCGGCGTTGCCACCGTCGCTGCGACCGTCTCGGCGTCGGCGCCCGGATACTGCGCGCGGACGACGATGGTCGGCGGCGCGATCTCGGGATATTGCGCGACAGGTAGCTGGGTATAGGCAATCCCGCCGAGGATCAGCAGGACGATCGAAACGACCGATGCGAAGATTGGGCGGTCGACGAAGAAATGTGCGAACCTCATTGCTGCAACCCGGCGGTCTCGACCTTGGGTGGCAACGTCACCATCTCGACCTTCACCTTGGTGCCGGGCCTGGCGTGCATCAGCCCGTTGACGATGATCGTTTCGTTGCCGGTCAGGCCCGAGCGGATCACCCGATAGCCGTCGAGGAGCGGGCCGGTGCGCACGGGCTTCGCCGACACCATCCCGGCCTCATCCACCAGGAGCACGATGCGGCGATCCTGATCGGCGCCGATCGCCTCGTCGGGCACCAGCACGCCGCCATGCGGCAGCGACCCCGGCACGTTGATGCGCCCGAACATGCCTGGCTGGAGAATGCCGTCGGCGTTGGGAAACCTCGCGCGCACCCGCATGGTGCCGGTCGCGTTGTCGATCCGGTTCTCGGCAAAATCGAGCTTGCCTTTGAATACCGCTTCCGCGCGGTCGGCGACGCGAACCGCCACTTCGAGCCCGCCGGCGCCTTCCTGCATGCTGCCGCCACGCGCCTTCGCGTCGCGGGCGTAGCTAAAATACAGGCGCTCATCGACGTCGAAATAGAAGTCGATCGGATCGCGCGTGACGATGGTCGTCAGCAAGGTGGAATCCGGCTGCACGAGGTTGCCGACCGACACCAGCCGGCGGTCGATGCGGCCGGACAAGGGCGCCTTGATCTCGGTGAATTCCAGGTTCAGGCTGGCCGTCGTCAGCGCAGCCGTCGCACCCTGCATCTGCGCCTGCGCCGAAAGGTATTCCCGCCGGCGGTCGTCGACTGTCGCGGTTGGGATATTGCCGGTCTTGGCGAGTGAGTCGGCGCGATCCAGCTGCATCTTGGAGAATTCGAGCAGGGACTTGGCGACGTCCACCTGCGATTTGGCGGCATCATAAGCCGCCTGGTACGGACGTTGGTCGATGGTGAAGAGCAGGTCGCCCTTGTTGACCAGTGCGCCGTCCTGGAAGCTGACCTTGTCCAGATAGCCGCTGACGCGCGAACGGATGGCGACCTGGTCGACGGCTTCGAAGCGCCCGACGAACTCGTCGTCTTCGACGATGTCACGGACCACCGGCTTGGCCGCCGTCACCGTGGGTAGCGGCTGGTCCTGCGCAAACGCAGTGCTGCTGAAAGCCATGCCGAGCAGGAATGCCGCCGACACGGCGGCGTGGGCAAGCCAGCCGGCCGATCGACGGGGTCGCCCGCCCGCGTCGCGATGCAATTGCCCATTCTCTGGAGTGTCCATTTGCGTCCCCGCTCGCTGGACCCGGAGGTCGGGTGGTTCTCTTCTACGCTTAAGGCTTCTCGTCGAGATCAGAGCACTGCAGCGTTGTGCATGGCAACATGATCATTTTCCATGTCGGCTGAAATGTCCAGCCTGTGGTTGCCCCGCCACCTGGCTAGTTCGTCCCAGAACCGGACCCGTCCGCTTGCGGCCCACTGCGGCCAGTCAACTCCCCCCTACCGCTCCTCGACAATCCGCAAATACGCCGCCGTCACGAACAGCACGATCAGTCCGAACAATATCCGCCTCGCCCCCTCCGGCATCTGCAAGATCGTCAGCAGCGTCGTCAGTACGGTCAGGATCAGGGCGCCGATGATCGTGCCGGTGTAGCCGCCGCGGCCGCCGAAGATGGAGGTGCCGCCGATGACGGCGGCGGCGACCGAGGGCAGGACCAGGGGTTCGGCCAGTGACAGGGAAGGGGCCTTGATCAGGCCGATATAGAGCAGGCCGGTGATGCCGGCGAGCATGCTGGAGGTGACGTAGAGCGCTGTGATGACCTGCCAGTATTGCACGCCCGACAGGCGCGTTGCGCGTTCATTGTCGCCGACGGCGTAGAGCAGGCGGCCGAAGCCGGTGCGGGCGAGCGTGAAGACGATCAGCGCCGCCAGCGGCACGAACAGCAGCAGGGCGTTGGGGAAGCCATAGGTGACGCCGGTGCCGAGCCAGGCGAGGAAGTCGGGGATTTTCGCGCCGGACGCAATCACCGTGCGCTGGTAGACCTGCAGGCAGCCGGTGCCGATCAGGCTGGTGCCCAGCGTCATGATCAGCGGGTGGACGCGGAAGACGCCGACGCCGATGCCGTTGACGAGGCCGATCAGCACCGCCGGCATCGTCGCCAAGAGGAAGGCTACCGCCGGGTCCTGATTGACGATCTGCGTCGCCATGATGAAGGCGCTCATCGTCGCCACCGTGCCGACCGAGAGGTCGATGCCGCCGGTCAGCATGGTCATGGTCTGGCAGCCGGCGAGGATCGCCAGCGGAATGGCGAACTTTATCGTGTTGGCGATCCAGCGCTCGTTGACGATGCCGGGGCGCAGGATCTGCAGGATCACCACCAGGATGACGAGCAGGATGATCAGCGGCACGAGAGGGCGGTCGGCCATGAAGCGCTTGACGCGGCGGCCGAGGGGGGACGGGGGGAGGCGTGATCGCGGTGGTGCTCATGGGGTTTGCCCGATGTTCTGGGAGGATTGTGCTCTACGGCGCCCCCCTCTGTCCTGCCGGACATCTCCCCCACAAGGGGGGAGATTGGCAGCTTTGGCGCCGGCGTCCTTCTTGCGCCTTTGGAGATTGGCGAAAGCCGAGATGACATCCAATCTCCCCCCAAGTGGGGGAGATGTCCGGCAGGACAGAGGGGGGAGCCGTAGGGCGCACCGCCTCATTTCATGCTCCATCACTGCCGCCCCCGCATCGTAATAAATGCGCCAAACATCACCACCGCCACCATGATGGCGCCTTCGATGATGGCGGTGACGTTGGGGTCGATGGCGAGCAGCGTCAGATCCGTGCGCACGAGGCGCAGCACGAAGACGGCGACGATGGGGCCGAGCAGGCCGCCCTTGCCACCGCCGAGCGCGACGCCGCCCAGCACCACGGCGGCGACGCTGGCCAAGAGATAGGGGCCGGGGATGGGGGCGCCGATGCCGGTGCTCATGGTCAGCGCCAGCCCGCCAAAGGCGGCGAACAGGCCAGACAGCGCATAGGCGATGATGCGGGTGCGCTTGACCGGCACGCCTGAGCGGAACGCCGCCAGTTCGCTCGACCCAATGGCATAGATGGAAAGGCCGAGGCGCGAGCGCCTGAGCGGTATCCAGATCACGCAGAGGCAGACGATCAGCACCAGCAGCGCCTTCGGCAGCCAGGCGTCGATGGCGTCGGGCAGGCCGGGGATCGGCACGGTGCCGGAGATCAGCGCCTTCAGCCATTCGGCGGCTGCACCGCCCGGCGCGTCGAGCACCAGCAGGGCGGCGCCCTGCAGCACGAACAGCATGGCCAGCGTGACGACGATGTCGGGCACGCGGGTGACGACAATGAGCAGGCCATTGAGCGCGCCAAGGACAAAACCCATGGCGAGCACGAAGGGCACGACGAACAGCGCGTATTCTTCGCTCGCGCCCGCCATCATCGAGGCGGCGGTGACGCTGGTCAGCGCCATCATGGCGGCGACGGAGAGGTCGATACCGCCGGCGATGACCACCACCGTCTGGGCGGCGACGGCGAAGGCGTAGGGCAGCACGGCGCGTGCGAGCGAGCCGAAATCGCCGCTGCCATAGGCGGGCTGGATGATCCTGGTGGCGATGAACAGCACGATGAAGAGGGCGAGCAGGCCGATGACCCAACCCTGGCGGCGCAGGAAGTGGCTCATGGCGTCGGCTCCGGCGCATCGGAAGCGTTGGCGGTGGGGGCGGCCAAGATCCCGATATCGGCCTTGGCGCCGCGCGGCAGGCCGTAGGCGGCGCGCATCAGTGCCGGCTCGTCGGCTTCCTCGACCGGAAAGATGTCGACGAGGCGGCCGCCGAAGATGACGATGACGCGGTCGCAGACGCGTTGCACCTCTTCCAGTTCGGAGGTGTAGAACAGCACCGACTTGCCGTGGCCGGCGAGCTCGCGCAGTAGCTTGTAGATCTCCTGCTTGGTGCCGACATCGATGCCGCGCGTCGGGTCGAAGCACAGGATGGTGCGGGCGTCGGCCGCGATCCAGCGGGCGATGGTCACCTTCTGCTGGTTGCCGCCGGACAGGCGCTGCACCTCGCCTTGCGCGCGGGTGTCGATCTGAAGGCGCTCGATGGCGCTCAGCACTTTTGCGCGCTCGCGGCGCATGGGGATCGGCCCCCAGTTGCGCAACGCGGCGCTGAAGGGCAGCGCGATGTTTTCACGGACCGAGCGCTGCATGGCGAGTGCCTCGGAACGGTCGCCCGGCACATAGGCGATGCCGGCGCGGATGGCGTCGATCGGGTGAGCAAATTTCACTGGGCTGCCGTCGACCTCGATGGTGCCGCCGGACGGCCGGATCGAGCCGGCGAGGGCCGCGAACAGCTCGTCCTGGCCCTGGCCTTCGAGCGCGACGACGCCGGCGACTTCGCCATCGGCGAGATCGAAGGAAACGTCGCTGAGCTTGGTGCCGACGCGCAAATTGCGCACGGAAAGCCGCGGCCGGGCAAAGGCGGGCGCTGCCTTCTCGGCGGCGCTGCGGGCGGCGACATGGGTCTTGACGATGCGGGTGCCGAGCATCAGCTCGACGATCTTTTCCTCGACGCCCGGCACGATGTCGACGACGCCGACGGTCTCGCCATCGCGCAGCACGGTGGCGCGGTCGCACAGCGCCGAGATTTCGACGAAGCGGTGGGAGATGAAGATCACGGCGCGGCCGGCATCGCCTTGGCGGCGCACCACTTCCAGCACCTTTTCGGCAAGGTTGGCGGGCAGGGCCGCGGTCATTTCGTCGAGCAGCAGCACGTCGGGTTCGACGGCCAGCGCGCGCGCCAGGTCGAGCACGCGCAGCACGGCCAGCGGAATGTCGCGCGCGGTGTCGCGGATATCGAGGTCGGGAATGCCGAGCTCGCGCACCCAGGCGCGGAACGGCTCGACCGGCGTGCCGGTGAGCCGCAAATTGGACAGCACGTCGAGATCGGGGATCAGCGACGGCTCCTGGTAGACAGGCAACAGCCCGGCGCGGCGGGCGGCGGCGGGCGAGCGTATGTCGCGGGCTTCGCCCCGGATCAAGATGTGTCCGGCATTGGCAGTAATGGCGCCGGTCAGGATTTTTACAAGCGTCGATTTGCCCGCACCATTGGCGCCCATCAAAGCGTGCACCTCGCCCGGCAGGACGGACAGCGACGCGTTGCGCAGGGCGGCAACCGCGCCGTAGTTTTTGGCGACGCCGGTGGCGTCGAGGAGGGGGCTTTGCAGTTGGGGGCTTGTCGTCAAAATGTCTTGTTCTCGATCTCTGCGGCTTGTGGAGTGTGATGTCGGCAGAAGCGGCGACTATCCTTCTCCCCTTGTGGGAGAAGGTGGCCTCGCGAAGCGAGGTCGGATGAGGGGTGTTCCAGGGAACGCCAACGCCTCACTCCGCTGGAACACCCCTCATCCGTCTCGTCGCTGACGCGCCGATCCACCTTCCCCCACAAGGGGGGAAGGAAGAGGCGCGCCCCGGCTCGTCAATCCAGCCCTTACTCGCCCGGCCCCTTACACGCCACGATCTGCTCCTTCGTGTATGTCGTCCAGTCGGGGATCGAGATCGAGACCGGCCATTCGGGGCTGAGCGACGGGTCGGCGGCGGCTTTCAGCTTGGCCTTGCCTTCGTCGGTGGCGTTGTCCCACAGCTGCGGATCGACCAGCACGGTCTGCTGTGCCGGCTTCTTGCCGTCGAGGATCTGCAGCGCCAGCGTCACGCCCGCACCGCCGATCGAGCCGGGGTTGGTGACGGCCGCGCCGACGAGACCCTTGACCGAGCTGAGCTGGCCGACAAAGCCGGCATTGTCGGCACCGACCACCGGCACCAGCGGCGCCTGCGATTCCACCAGCGCGTCGACGATGACGTTGTCGATGCCTGACGTCCAGATGCCGTTGAACGGCGTTCCCGTCGACAGGAAGGAGAGGATCTGCTGCTTGGCCTGGTCCTGCTGCCAGCCGGTGAAGACTTCCTGCGCGACCTTCACGTCGGGGAATTCGGCCAGCGCCTTCTTGAAGCCTTTGTCGCGATCAGAGTCGGCGGAAGCGCCGGCGGCGCCGCGCATATAAAACACCTCGCCCTTGCCGCCCATCTGGCCGAACAGCCATTTGGCGCCGAGATAGGCATACTGCTCCTGGTTGTTGGAGATGATGTAGGCCGACGGTTCGGTGACCGCCTGGTCGACGGCGACGACGACGATGCCAGCCTTGGTGGCTTCCTCGAGGCCCGCCTTGATGCCGGCCGGATCGGCGGGGTTGACGACGATGGCGTCGACCTTGGCGCTGATCAGGTTGCGGATGTCCTCGAGCTGGCCGGCGGCATCGGTGTTGCGGTGGGCGATGTTGAGTTTTGCGACCTCGCCGGAAGCGAGCGCCTGCGCCTTCATGGCGCACACCATCTCCTCGCGCCAGCCATTGCCCTGGACGGTGTTGGAGATGCCGATCGTGTATTTGCCGGCGGCGGCCGAGACGCCAACCGAGGCCAGCAAGGCAGCGCCCGCAAGTAGTGGAATGGTGGGCAACGGGACCATGGTCAGGATTTTCTTCATTTCAGACTTCCTCCACATTGTTTTTCAGTTTCAGTTCCAAGTCGTTGAACCGTGTCGCTCAGAAAGAGATTCAGGCGGCTCAACTCGTTGTTCTTTCCGCATGCCGTTGCCGACATGTTTTCCCTGGGCATGTCGTTGCCCCAAAACCGCTGGGCACTTTTGGGCGACATGCTCTTCTCCTCACTTGACGAACGGACGCAGCACGTCGCGGGCGAGCAGAAAACCCCGCTTCACCTGATCGTCGCTGCCTTCAAATCGCCTGTCCTCGTGTTCGATGATGACCGACCCGTCATAGCCGGCGCGGTAGAGGCCCGAGAAGAAGCCGCTCCAGTCGACATCGCCCAGCCCCGGCATGCGCGGCACCTGCCAGCCTATCCCGGCCGAGAGGATTCCGCGCTGGTACAAACCATCACGATCAATCATCAAATCCTTGGCGTGGACATGCAGCATGTAGGGGCCGAATTCCCTGATAAAGCGGGCCTGGTCGATCATCTGCCAGACCAGATGCGAGGGGTCGAAATTCATGCCGACCTCGCCGCCCCAGGCTTCCAGGATGCGGCGCCAGACCTGCGGCGAATAGGCGATGTTGTGCCCGCCCGGCCACTCGTCATAGCTGAAGATCATCGGGCAGTTCTCGAAGGCAAGCTTGATGCCGTGGCCGCGTGCAAAAGCGACGATTTCGGGCCAGACTTTCAGCGCGTCCTGCCAGTTGACGTCGACGGTCTTCGAGGCATCGCCGCCGCAGAAAGTGTTGACCACGGGCACGCCCATATTGGCGGCCAGCGCGATCACCTTCTTCAGATGGCCGATGACCGCTTGGCGGTGCGCGGCATCGGGATGCAGCGGGTTGGGGTAGTAGCCGAGGCCGGAAACGGTGAGGCTCTTTTCCGCCAGCGAGGCGACGATTTCCTTGGCCTGCGCGGGCGATGTCGAGGCAGCATCGATGTGGCTGGTGCCGGCATAGCGTCGGGTCGCACCGGATGTTTTCGGCCAACAGGCGATTTCCAGCGCCTCGAAGCCGGCCTGATGTGCCCATCCGGCGACATCGGCAAGCGGCGTCTCCGCGAATGGTGCGGTGAGCAGTCCAAGTTTCATAGTGCCTCCCTAGAGCGCTTCATCGTTTCACGCTGAACCGCTCTATCCCTTTGTTTTTTGCGCAATTCCGGACGGAAAACCGTTTCACACTTTTCCTGGAATTGCTTTTGTCGTGTCTTCACGGCCATGCCTATAATGCCGATTGCTTGGATCGCTTCAACCTCGCGACCTCATCCTGTTCGAGACTGTGCCTGATAGCCGCCATCGGATCGTCCGAAAGCAGTTCATCAAGCGCCGATGTGACGGCCGCGCGAAATGTCTCGTTCGCGGCAAGGCCGGGATCGAAAATCGTGTCTGTGGCCAGGATGCCTGAAGCCAACGCTGGCGCATCGTGGCCGGTCGCGTCGGCGATGTCGGCGACCTTACCGGCATAGGGGTCCGATACCGGCCAGCGTTTGCCGAAGCGATCCGAGGCCTGGATGAGATAGGCCATCCAGCCGGCGACGGGCACCGACAGCAGGCCGATGGTCTGGCCCAAGGCGAGGCGGTCGCGGATTGGGTTGAGCAGGCGCTGGACGATCTTTTGCGAGCCATCGGTGGCGATCTGGTGGTTGCGGTGGCGGATCGCGGTGTTCTTCAGCCGGCCAAGGCTCTGCTCGACATAAGCGAGAGGCAGGACACCGGGCACCGGCATCAATGTCGGCAGCGTTTCCTCGGTCAGCATGCGCCTGATGAAAGCGGACAGCAGCGGGTCGGCGATGGTATCGAAAGTGTATTCGAGGCCGGCCAGCACGCCGAGCGTGGCGAGCGTCGTCTGCGCGCCATTCAGCACCCGCATCTTGAGATGCTCGAACGGCGTTACATCGTCGACGAAGGTCGCACCGACCAGGTCCCAGCGCGGCACGCGGCCGGCGAATTTCTGCTCGATCACCCACTGCCGGAATGGCTCGCAGACGGCAACGGCACCATCGCGGTAGCCGAACCATTGCTCGACGCTGTCGAGGTCATCTTGCGTCACCGCCGGTGCGATGCGGTCGACCATGGCGGAGGGGAAGGCGGTGTTGGCTGATATCCAGTCGGCCAGACCGTTGCCACGCCGTTCGGCAATGGTGCGCACGACATTTTCCAAGATGACGCCATTGGTCGGGATGTTGTCGCAGGAGAGCAGCGTCATCGACCGGCCATGCGTGGCGCGGCGCAGTTCCAGCGCCCGCGCGAGTATGCCCGGGATGCTGCGCGGCGTCTCGGGATTGGCGAGGTCGTGGACGACGTCGGGATGGCCGAGATCAAGCGCGCCGCTCGATGGGATGTGGCAGTAGCCTTTTTCGGTCACCGTCATCGTCACCAGTTCGATGTCGGGCGAGGCGAGCACCTCGAGCGCCGGGTCCGCACTCTCCTGACTGTCGACAACCTTGACGATGCTGCCGATGACGCGGGCTTCGACATGGCTGTTCTCGCGGATCAGCCTTGTATAGAGGCCGCTCTGCCGGCCGAGCGTGCCGGCAAGGCGGGGCGGGCGGATGTTGATGCCGACCACGCCCCAGCGGTCGAACTGCAGCGACAGCAGATCGTCGGTGTATTCGGCCTGATGGCAGCGGTGGAACGCGCCGACGCCGAGATGCGCCATGCCAGGGGCGAGGGATGCGCGGTCATAGGCCGGTGTCTGGACCGACGCAGGCAAGCGGTCGAGCAGCGTCGGGCCAAGTGTCTCGGGCGAAACGTTCACCGGTTCGCTCCGATCACCGACTGCTCCTGGTCGATCACCGTGCCGGTCATCGGGCCGGCCGCGTCGGAGAGCAGGAAGACGGCGAGGTTGGCGATGTCGTTCGGCGTCAGCAGCCTGCCGAACGGCTGCGCGGCGTTGGCGGCGTCTAGCCAACCCGGGCCATTTCCTAGCGTCTCGGCTTGCATGACGCGTTCGGCCGGGGTGTCGGTCCAGCCGACATTGATGCCGTTGACGCGGATGCGGTCGAAGCGGTGGGCGTTGGCGGCGTTCTTGGTCAGCGTCGCCAGTGCGCCCTTGGTGGCGGAATAGACGGCAAGCTCGGGCGAGCCGCAATGGGCGTTGATCGACAGGATGTTGACGATAGCGCCGCCCTGGCCGCGCTTCTTCATGTCGGCGATCGCGGCCTGCATCAGGAAGAACGGCGCGCGCGCGTTGACGGCGAACAGCGAGGCCCAGTCATCGAGGCTGGCATCGAGGAAGGAGGCGCGGTCGGTCAGGCCGGCGGCGTTGACGAGGCCATCGATACGGCCGAAGCGCTCGATGCAGGCTTGCGCGAGGAGGGCAGGGGTTTGCGGGTCTCCAAGGTCAGCGGCGACGAAGATGGTCGGCGTGCCGGTGGCGGAAAGCTCTGCCGCCACGGCGTCGCCGCGTTTGCCATCGCGTCCGGTGATCAGCAGCCCGCCGGCGCCGGCACGCGCCAGCGTCTCGGCGATGGCGCGGCCGATGCCTTGTGTCGCACCGGTGACCAGCACGACCTTGCCTTGGAGATGAAGCTCCATTCCTCCTCCCGGAACAAAGTTTCTATTTTTCAAAATATGGAACGGCAATTCCCGATAGTCAATTGTGCCAGCATCCCCTTATGTGCCGCGCCGTGCCGCGACGCCTTGGACCAGCGCCATGCCGACCGCCAGCGACGCCGCCAGCGAGCGGAAGCCGGCAAAGTCGGATTCCACCACCTCCAGCCAGCTGTCCGACAACCGGATGAGCGGGCTGAAGGTGCTGTCGGTGATGGTGACGATGCCGGCCTTGCGCTCATGCGCCACGGCGACGAGGTCGGGCGTGATCGAATTGTAGGGGCTGAAGGAGACGGCCAGCACCGCGTCGCGCGCGCCAATGCAGCCGACCTGGTCGAGCGCCGACGAGCCGACATTGTCGACCAGCACATTGCGCACGCCTTGCTGCGACAGCGTCAGCGACAGATAGGTGGTGACCGGGAAGGCGCGCTTGGAGCCGATGACATAGATCAGGTCGGCGGCGGCCAGCAGGGTCACCATCTTCTCGAAACTCTCGACGTCGAAGCCGGCCTCGATGCGGCCAAGGGAGGCCTGGGAGGCGCCGACCATGCCGTGCAGGAAATGCAGATTTGCGTTGGGTTCGGCTTCGGTCCGTTCTTGGCCACGTCCTTCCGGCCACGAACCCTTGACGTGCTCCTTGAACAGGCCCTGGAAATCGGAAAAGCCGGAATAGCCGAAGATCTGGGCAAAGCGCACCAGCGTCGAAGGTTGCACGCCTGCCTGCGCCGCCACCTGGGCGATGGTGCCGAGCGCGACGTCGCTCGGATGCTGCCACATGAAGATCGCCACCTGCCGCAGCCGCTTGGGGAAATGCACGGTGCCCGACGACAGCACCGCGCGCAGCTCCTCATAGGTCTGCGGCTGGATATAGCCCAACGCGGCAAGAGAGCGCCCACGCTTGCGCGTCGCCGCCTCGTCGGCACTGGATCGCCCGGATGATTTGCCCGCCCCACTCATGATCTCAGGCTAGCGCGGCACGATCGTATTACAATATGGAAATTGGAAATTGTGTTCGAAAGTGGTAGGCCCTCACCGTCGTCATCCTAGAGCGAAGCTCCGTTGCGGAGACCCTAGGATCCATGCCGCGACGATTGCCGAGGAGTGCAGCGGAAGAAGATTCTGCACCGTCGCAACGCCTTGAAGTCGCGGCATGGATCCTGGGGTCTGCGCCGCGTCGCTACGCTCCTTGCTCCGCCCCAGGATGACGAAATGACAGGTGGAGGAGAAAACATGGTCTATGCAACATCGGACGGATCGGCGGGCAAGCGCCTGCGGGTCGGCATGGTCGGCGGCGGGCGCAATGCCTTTATCGGCGCGGTGCATCGCCTCGCCATGCGCCTTGACGACCAGATCGTGCTGGTCGCCGGCGCGCTGTCGTCGGACCCGGAGAACGCCGCCGCTTCGGCCGCCGAAATCGGCATCGCGCCCGAGCGCAGCTATGCCGACTATCGCGTGATGGCGCAGACCGAAGCCGTGCGGCCTGATGGCATCGAGGCGGTCGTCATCGTCACGCCCAACCATCTGCACGCACCGATCGCCACAGCCTTCCTCGAAGCCGGCATCGACGTGATCTGCGACAAGCCGCTGTCGACGACGCTTGATGACGCCAAGGCGCTGGTGGCGCTGGCGCGCGCCAAAAAACGCCGCTTCGTCGTCACGCTCAACAACACCGGCTACGCGATGGTGCGCCAGGCGCGCGAGATGGTGGCGGCGGGTGAACTCGGGCGGATCGTGTCGGTGCATGGCGCCTATATCCAGGACTGGCTGACCAAGCCGATTGACGCCGAGGGCCAGAAGCAGGCGGAGTGGCGCACCGATCCGGCCAGGGCCGGGCAGTCGGCGGTGCTGGCCGATATCGGCGTGCATGCCTTCAATCTGGCGAGCTACATTTCGGGCTGCGAGGCCGAGGCGGTGTCGGCGGATCTGTTCACCGCCGTGCCTGGGCGCCGGCTCGACGACAATGCGCATGTGATGGTGCGCTGGACGGGCGGGGCGCGCGGCACGATCCTGGCCAGCCAGACGTCGCCCGGCCACTACAATGATCTCTCCGTGCGCATCTATGGCGACAAGGCTGGCCTCGAATGGTCGGGCGGTCGGCCGGAGGAACTGCGCTTTTCCCGATATGGCGAGGAAACCCGCACCCTGGTGCGCGGCGGCCATGGCTCGACGGCAGAAAGCCAGCGCGTATCGCGAATGCCGGCGGCGCATCCGGAAGGCTATATCGAGGCCTTCGCCAATTTCTACCGCGACGCCGCCGATATCATTCGCGCGCATCGGTCCGGTGGCGTGGTTGATGTAGCGCGCGCGGCGCAGGTGCCGGATGTTGTCGATGGTGCGCGAGGGGTGAAGTTTGTCGCGGCGGCGGTGGAGTCGAACGCGGCCGGCGGGGCGTGGACGGCGGCGCGGTTTGGGTGAGGACAGCGGATCCCATCCTTGTCCGGAGATCACTCAACACCCAGTTGCTCTGCCAAATCCAATAGCATCGGACGCTGTCCGACAAGGATCTTGACCTCGGCCTCTGACAGGCTGAACCAGCCGGCCCTGTCGACCTCCGGAAATTCCTTCATCGACCCCGACCGCGGTGGCCATTCCATCGTAAAATTGTTGCTCTTGATCGTGGCGACGTCGATCTCGGCATGCGTCTCAACGGACCATGCGATGACGATCTTGCCGCCTGGCTGCTTGTAATCGCCGAGGCGCGTGAAGGAGCCGTCGACTGTGATGCCGAGTTCTTCCCCGGTCTCGCGTCGTGCGGCCGACAGCTCGTCCTCGTTCTCGTGGACGAGGCCTTTCGGGATCGACCAGGCGCCATCGTCCTTCTTTGCCCAGAACGGGCCGCCGGGATGAACCAGAAGCACCCTGAGTTCGCCATCGCTTCGACGATAAATCAGCAGGCCCGCACTGCGTTTTGCCATGATTGCATGTCCGTTTGCGGCGCTGGTGCGAAGTCGGCTGATTCTGCAGGGATCATGGGTGGCGAACTTGCACCGGGTAATTGCGACGCTATGTCAGATGCATCTGCATTGCACCTCACCCGCGAGTTAGGCAATCTGGTAGCATCGTTTCTGGGGCGGCGTCGAGAATCAGATGGGGCGTCCGGAATGCAACTGGGTCTGATCGGCTACTACAGCGATTTCGTGGTCTATCCGCTGGTGATCGCCCTCTTGGGGGTAGCCGGGCTGATCGAGGCCGGGGAAGAGAGCGCGCCGGAATGGATCGGCATGGTGCTGATCTGTCTCGGCCTGTGGACATTGATCGAATACGTCCTGCACCGCTTCGTCCTGCATCACGTTCCCTACATCAGGGACCTGCACGACCGTCACCATGTCGAGGAGCGCAGTCCGGTCGGCACGCCGACCTGGCTCAGTCTCGGCGTGCATGCGTTGATCGCACTGCCCGTCTGGTTGATCTCGGATTTCGCGACCGCCAGCGCGGTCGGCTGCGGGCTGATGCTGGGCTATCTCTGGTACATCAGTGTCCACCACATGATCCACCACTGGCATCCCACCCATCCCAGCTATCTCTACACGCTCAAGCGCCGCCACGCAGTGCACCACCATATCGACGACAACGCCAATTTCGGCGTGACGTCGCTGTTGTGGGACCGGGTTTTCGGCACGGCGCGGCTTTGAGGGCAGTAGGGTAGTAGGCAGTAGGCAGTAGGCAGTAGGCAGTAGGCAGTAGGCAGTAGGCAGTAGGCAGTAGGCAGTAGGACGGTCGTCAGCGCCGCTTGCCGCGGCCCGTGGGGGACTTGGCGCCGCGAGGTCCTGTTTGAACCGGTGTGTTGTGCTGGTTTTCTTCGGAGAGTTTGCGCCAGCGGGCAAGACGCTCGGGATCGAGCGTGCCGGCCTTGATGGCAGCCTGCACCGCGCAGCCCGGTTCGTGCACATGCGTGCAGTCGCGGAATTTGCACAATGGGGCAAGTTCGGTGATCTCGGCAAACAGCGTGTCGATGCCATAGCCGACGTCGCTGACCTGTAGCGTGCGCATGCCCGGCGTGTCGATCACCCAGCCGCCGCCGGCAATCGCATGCAGCGACCGCGCCGTGGTGGTGTGGCGTCCCTTGGCATCGTGTTCGCGAATGGCTCCGGTCTGCTGCGGCGAGTGCTGCGCCGATCCCGCCAGCGTGTTGACCAGCGTCGATTTGCCGACACCGGAGGAGCCGATCAGCGCCACCGTCTGCCCCGCGCCGCACCAGGCGGCGAGTGCTGTCGCGGCATCCGATGTGCGCGGGTTCAGCGTCACCACGGCCAGGCCGCGCTGCAGCGCGGCGGCCTGGCTTTGGTAGGTCTCGGCGTCTTCTGCCGTGTCGGCCTTGGTCAGCAGCATCACGGGTGTCGTTCCGGCCTCGTTGGCCAGCGCCAGATAGCGCTCGAGCCGGGCGATGTTGAAGTCGGCATTGCAGGAGGTGACGATGAACAGCGTATCGACATTGGCGGCGGCCAGCTGCGGCACCCGGCCACCCTGGGTGCGGCGCTCCAGCACCGTCTTGCGGGTCAGGCGGCGCTTCACAAGCTGGTCATGCGGCTCGACCAGCACCCAGTCGCCGACGGCGTAGTCGCCGGTGTTGGCATTCGCCGGCAGCGTCAGATCTACCTGCCCCGCCTGCGACAGGCCGGCCAAGCGGTCACGGTGGACCATGGCGATGCGCGTCGGGATGAGGCTTGCCTCGCCCGACTCGAGCTGATCGGCGAAGAACTCCGACCAGCCAAGGCTGGCAAGAGATAGTGACGGGGCGGGGGAGGAGGCCGTCAAGGCTTCGACCAAGGGTACGGCGTCGCAGGCATTGGACAGTATCCCCGGCAAGATGGGAGAGGCGCGGACCTCTCGGGATGGCAATCCGCCGAAGCCGCTGTATGGGCGGCGTGACGGGATTTGGCAAGCGTTGCCGGCGACGACACCTTCGGCCGTTGGAAGGTGGAACGGTGTGGAATCCAGCGCCCGCCGGGTGTCAGCGGCGTGGCGGTTTCGCGCGAAGCCGGCAACTTTCGCGCGCTGAGCCTGTCTGTCGTGATCTCATTGAACAGACTGGATGAGCCACAGGAGAGCCAGAAGGTTGGCGAGCGATGTACCGGCCGGGCCGAAGGTTTTCATTCGATCATCGATCGTGGTGCCTATGACGGCATCCCCAGCCTGCACGAGGATCATTGTCCAGGCGATGGCTTCAAGCCATTCCGTCGAACCTGTAAAAAGTGGCACGACGCTTGCGACCACCAAAGCCGCGCTGCGTGCACAGGCGTACGATGCGACTGTCCGGGCGTTGCCGGTTCCGTTCATGACGGCAGCTACGGAGAAACCGAGACTGACAATTGCGCTGAGAGCTGTGACCAACACGCAAACGATGAAAGGTGCGAACATCGGGTTCCAAGGCCTGTGGCGACTACACCTTACTTGAATAGCCAGTGTGCGGAGATCAAGATTTCTCACGGGCTGCCGCCCGTCGGTTACCATGCTGGCGCGGGCACTTTCGGGTGACCAATCGCGCCAAGCGCGCTCACAGTTCCTTTTCCGCCAGTTCCCTGAATTCGTCGGGCACGGAGCGCGCCGCTTCGAGCGCCACCGTGCCGTAGCCGACGGCCTGTTTGCCGAAGCGCTCGCGGATCTTGTCGATGGCGCGGTCGGCGCCGAAGCGGGCGAGGCCTTTTCTGCTGCCCGGCCGGCGCTTCTCGTCGGCGAGGCCAAGCGGCAGGTCGAGCTGCAGCTCGGCGCTCTCCTCCAGATGCGAAACCGAGATGGCCAGCAGCGAGATCGTCTTTTCGTGGCGGTGGTCGGCGAGCACGCCGTGCACCAGGTCCTGCGCGATTTCGGCCAGCATGGTGGTCGCCGAGATCGGCTGGTCCAGCGTGATCGAGCGGGTGACGGCGCTGAGATCGGCAAAGCGCACGCGCACCGTCACCGTGCGGCCGGGTCGCGCCTTGGCGCGCAGCCGGCTGGCGACACGGTCGGCCAGATGCAGCAGTGTCGGCACGATGACATCAGCCACGGCCGGCTTCTGGCCAAGTGCCGATTGCGCACCGGCCGAGTGCGCGCGGCGCTTGGTCTCCAGTTTCCGCGGGTCGCGGTTCCATGACAGGGCGGCGAGCTTTTCGCCGGCGGCGAGGCCGAGCAGCCTGGTCAGCGCGCCGCTATGGGTCCTTGCCAGCTCGCCGATGGTCTCGACGCCGATCTCCGCCAGCCGCGCCTTGGTCGCCGGGCCGACGCCCCACATCAGGCCGACCGGCAAATCGTGCAGGAAGGCCAGCTCGGTGCCGGGATCGACCACCACCAGCCCGTCGGGCTTGGCGACCTGCGAGGCGATCTTGGCCAAATGCTTGGTGCGGGCCACACCGATCGAGATGGGGAGGCCGAGTTCGGCCCGCACGCGGCGGCGGATCGCCGTGGCGATGTCTTGCGGGGAGCCGAAGAGATGCGTGCAGCCGGCGACATCGGCAAAGGCCTCGTCGATGGAAATGCGCTCGACCACCGGCGTGAAATCATCGAGCACCTTGATCGCCGCGTCGCCCAGCCGCTGGTAGTGGCTGAAATTGCCGCCGACGAAGATCAGCTGCGGGCAAAGCTCGCGCGCCTTGCGCCCCGGCATGCCGCCACGCACGCCAAAGGCGCGCGCTTCATAGGAGGCAGCCAGCACCACGCCGCCGCCAACGGCGATCGGCTTGCCGCGCAGCGACGGGTCAAGCAGCTGCTCGACCGAGGCATAAAACGCGTCGAGATCGGCATGCAGGATGGTGGCTGTCGTTTCCATCCCGACCGCTCATCCGCAGTTGCTGATAGATGCGAACAGATAGAGAACAAAAGGTGATTGCTGTCAAGGGAAACCGATTACCTGTGTCTCCCGGCCGCAGTCCTGAGTGGAACGGGAGGCGGCGGCTAAACTATATGTTCCGCCCGCAGCGCCGCTTTCATCCGTTCCAGTGCCGGCTCGCCGCCGGCCGCCAGTTCGTCGGCGATGCGGGCGAGCTTGTCGTCCGCCTTGCGGTGCTTGCTGCCCCAGGCGCCGAGCGTGGCCAGCACCGGCAAAAGGTCGATGCCGGCCTCGGTCAGCCGGTAGATCGCTTTCAGCCCGTGGCTCGGGTCGTCGCTGCGGGTGAGGATGCCTTCGTCCTGCAGCGTCTGCAGGCGCTCGGCCAGCGTGCGCGAGGAGATGCCTTCATCGGACTGCAGGAACTCGCGAAAGTGCTTTTTCCCGGCGAAGGTCAGGTCGCGGATGATGAGCAGCGTCCAGCGGTCGCCGAGCAGTTCCAGCGACAGATTGATCGGGCAGCCGGATCTTTCGCGCGTCGACATCTCTATGGTTCCATTTTTAAATCACTTTACTATTGACATCATTATCTGCATGCGTCAAATGGTTCCAAAAGTAAATCATTTGCCGGCCATGATGGCTGGGTTTCGCAGAGGAGGACGACATGAACCAGCAAGCGATCGAGAACGATGCCGCCATCGCACCGCGAACCATCGTGGTTGTCGGCGCCACCAACGAGGTCGGCATGGAAGTCGCTTCCGTGCTGGCCGGGCAGGGGCACGCGGTGCGCGGCGTGGCGCGTAGCCTGGGCGTTGCGCTCGACAATGCGGATGCGTTGAAGGCTGCCTTCTCCGGCGCCGACAGCGCCTATGTGATGATCCCGTTCGACGTCACCGCGCCGGATCTCCATCGCTTCGAGGACGAGGTCGGCGAGCGGCTGGCAACAGCGATCGCGCATTCAGGCGTGCGCCGCGTCGTGCTGCTCAGCGGCCTCAACGCCCATCTCAGGATGGGAACCTCGCTCGGTGCCGCGTTGATGGAGGAACGGCTGGAAGTGCTCGGGCTCGACGAGCTGGTGTTCCTGCGCGCCTCGTTCTTCATGGAGAATTTTGCCAAGGGCATGGCCTTTGTCCAGCAAGCCGCTTCCGGCGTCTTCGCCACGCCGTTCCGCGGCGATCTGCCGATGCCGCTGATTGCGGCCGGCGATGTCGGGCAGCGCGCCGCCGCCTTGCTGGGCGCTGCCCGGTTCCCCACCGAGCGGGTCGTCGAACTGCATGGCGGCGGCTACTACACCTTCGAACAAGCCACCGCGATCCTTGGCAAGGCGGTCGGCAGGCAAGTGGCCTATCATGCCGCCGCCTTCGCCGATGCCCGCGCCGGCATGATCGCCAACGGAATGTCGGCGAGCTTTGTCGATGCGCTCGGCGAAACGGCGGCGAGCTTCAACAAGGGCGAGCGCTGTGCGCTGGAGGCGCCGTCGGTCCGCAGCGCCACGCCGACCAGTTTCGAGAGCTGGGCGCAAGCCTTCGCCCGCTCGCAAAGCGCGGCATGAGCCTTTCCGCATAGAATCCGAAAACGAGGCGAACGCCATGAAAAAGCTTATTCTTCAGATGCAGATGTCGATCGACGGCTTTGTCGGTGCCAATGAAGACCATCCCTGGCAGCTCTGGGAATGGGGCGACGACATCCGCTGGGACGAGGAGTTGAAGCGCGATTTCAACACTGTCTTCGCCGGCATCGACACGATCCTGCTCAGCCGCAAGATGGCCGAGGAGGGTTATCTCAGCCATTGGGGCCATGCGGCGAAGAAGTATCCGACCGATCCATTCTATGCCTTCGCCCAGCGCATCGTGGAGGCGCGGAAAGTGGTGCCGAGTGATAGGCTAAAAACCTCGCGCTGGGAGCACACGAGGGTGGTGAGCGGCGACCTGCCGCGTGAGGTCGCCGCGCTGAAGGTGGGCGAGGGCGGCGACATGGCCGTCTTCGGCGGCGCCGGCTTTGCCTCGGCGCTGATCGCGGCCGGGCTGGTCGACGAATTCCAGCTGTTCATCAACCCGGCGGTGCTGGGCGCTGGCCGCCGCATCTTCGACCAGGGCGGTTTCGCCAAGCTGCTTCTGCTCGGCTCGAAGGCCTATGCCTGCGGCATGGTGGTCAACCGCTACGCGCCGGCGAGGTGACTGCAGGCGCAGCGAAGAAATTTCACCGAAAACCTGTTTGGGCAGAATCCTTTGACCGCATCTGTTCGTCTTCAAGGTGCGGTTGCCGGTGTGGCCGCCGAAGCAATCCCAGACGGAGAGACAAGACGATGATCCTGGTGACGGGCGCCACGGGCCTGAACGGCAAAGCGATCATGCGCGAGTTCGCGCGGCAGAAGCATGAGGTGAGGGCGCTGGTTCGCGATGCGGACCGGGCGTCTATGGCAGGGCTCGGCGGCCTTGCCGGTGTCGAACTGGTCGAGGGCGACATGCGCCGGGCGCAAACGCTTGGCGCCGCGCTCGACGGCATCGACCGCGTGCTGATGATTTCGACCGCCGCTGAAGACATGACGGAAACGCAGTGTCGTTTCGTCGATGCCTGCAGGCAGGCCGGTGTCGCGCATGTGATAAAATTCTCCGGTGCCGAATCCAACATCGGCTATGATGCGACGAAATTCCGCTTCACCCGCATGCATGAGGAGGTCGAGCGCTATCTTGAAGCGGCTGGCGTGGCCTGGACGCATCTGCGCCCTAGCCAGTTCATGCAGGTCTACCTGCGCGACGCACCGACCATTGCCGCCGAGGGCGCGTTCTATCTCGCGCTCGGCGAGACCGAACTGTCGCCGGTCGATGTCGAGGATATCGCCAAGGTGGCCTTCCGGCTGCTGCGCGACGGTGGCCATGAGGGCGAGAGCCTGGATATGACCGGGCCGCAGGCGCTGACGATGAGCGATATAGCGGCGCTGATATCGCAGGCGATCGGCAAGCCGGTCCGCTATGTCAATGTCAGCCCCGATGAGCGGCGGCGCAACCTGCTGGCCAGCGGCATTCCGGCCATCTTCGCCGATGCGCTGGACGAGCAACTGGCCGAGCGGCTGCGGCGGCCGAAATCGCGGGTGCATCTGGCGACGCACGAGATGTTCGGCGTGCGGCCAACGCCGTTCGTCGAATTCGCCCGGCGCCATGCGGCGATGTTTGGCGGTACGGCCTGAGCTGCGCTGCCGCGAAAAAAACCATGCAGCAGCGTATCTTTTTTGTCCGCCCGTCCGTCCTTGGCTTTGGAAGGTCGCACCGTCCGCGATCCGTAACCCCAGGAGACCATCATGGCGAGCATCGAGAGCGAGGCAAACAGGAACCACTATGCGGCGATCGTCGCCAATGCCGGCAAGTTCAACAGCCCACAGGCAATGATCGATTTCAACGACACCAGCTGGACGGCGCTGACCGGCGAACCCGGCGGTGTCGACTATATCGAGGTCGATGCCGGCGGCGTGCCGGCGCTATGGGTCGTGCCGAAGGGCGCCGACGAGGAGAGGGCGCTGCTCTACGCGCATGGCGGCGGTTTCCTTGGCGGTTCGATGTACACGCACCGCAAGCTGGTCGGCCATCTGGCCAAGGCCGTCGGCTGCCGGGCATTGGTCTATAACTATCCACTGGCGCACCAGGCCAAGCATCCGGCCCAGCTCGAGGCGGCGATGGCGGCCTGGAACTGGCTCGTCGACCAGGGTTTTGACACAAAAGCGATCGCGCTTGCCGGCGATTCCTGCGGCGCGGTGCTGAGCTATGGCGTGCTGCAGCGGCTGCGTGCCCAGGGCCGGCCGCTGCCGGCAGCCACGCTGATCATTTCCGGCTGGTTCGACATGGCGCTGACCGGCGCCAGTTACGAGACCAACCGCGAGAAGGATCCAGGCTTCGCAAGGGAGTCCGTCGACTGGCTGGTGACCAATTTTATCGGCGACCGCGACCGGCTCGATCCGGAGGTCAGCGCGCTCTATGCCGACCTCTCCGGCTTTCCGCCGGTCTTCCTGCAGGCCGGCGCCGACGAGACGCTGGTCGACGAAAGCCGCATGTTCGCCGAGCGCGCCGACCGAGCTGGCGTCGAGACGCGGCTCGACGTCTTCGACGGCATGCTGCACTCCTTCCAGATGATGGCCGGCAAGGCGCCGGAGGCCGATGACGCGATCGGCCGTTTCGCCGCCTGGGTGCGGCCGAAGCTTGGGTTGGCAGATGCCGGCAACGTCGCTGGTAACAAGGCGGCGTGACCATGCGGCGGCTGATCGTGTCGAGCTTCGTCTCGCTGGACGGTGTCATCGAAGGGCCGATGGACTGGGCGTCGCCCTTCTTCGACGCGCAGAACCAGGTGCATGCCTTGCAGGCGCTTGCCGGTGTCGACTACTTCCTGCTCGGCCGCGTAACCTACGAGATGTTCTCGGCGCGCTGGCCCGACATCAAGGGCCCGTATATGGACCGCATCAACGGCCTGAAGAAGCTGGTTGCCTCGACGACGCTGAAGATGGTGGGCTGGAATGCCACGTTGCTTGACGGCGACGTTGCGCAAGCGCTCGCCGCGATCAAGCGCCAACCGGGCGGCGACATACTGAAATACGGGGTGTCGCAGCTCGACCGCACGCTGCTATCCTCGGGGCTCGTCGACGAGTATCATCTGTCGATCGTGCCGACCTGGGTGGGGCACGGTAAGCGTGCCTTCGACGATGTCGGTTCCATCAACCTTGATCTTGTCGGCACGCATCGTTTCGACAACGGCGTGGTGACCCTGACCTATGTGCCGCGATGAATCAGCAGATCCGTAAATCTCGCGAAGCGAGGCAAGGTTTTGAGCCGCGCCTCGACCCCGAAGGCCTGTTCGACCTGCGCTACAGGGCGTTCCTGGAGACGGTCTCGCATCTGCGTGTCCGCCTCCACCGCTATTGCGCGCGCATGACCGGCTCTGCCCTCGACGGCGAGGACATCATGCAGGAGGCGTTGTTCGAGGCCTATCGCAAGATCGGATTGCTCGACGACGCCCAGGCGCTGCGGCCATGGCTGTTCCGCATCGCCCATAACAGGTGCATCGACTTCATCCGCACCCGCCGCACGCGGCTCAAGGCCGAAGCAGGCTATGCCAGCGATGAGATCGTGCTGCCGGTCGAGCCCGCCGGCCCAGGCGCCGGCCGCGCCATCGAGCGGCTGGTGGTGCACCTGCCGCCGAAAGAGCGCGCCTGCGTGCTGCTCAAGGATGTCTTCGACTATTCGCTGGACGAGATCGCCGACCTGGTCGGCTCGACATCAGGCGGCGTCAAGTCGGCGCTCAATCGCGGCCGCGCCAAGCTCGCCGCTCTGCCGGTGCAACCGGTCGCGGCGGCCGCGCACGATCCTGAGCTTGAGCGCCTGCTCGGCCGCTATGTCGAGCTCTTCAATGCCAGGGATTGGGACGGGGTGCGGGCGCTGACCAGCGCCGATGCCCGGTTGCGGGTTTCGGACTGCTACAATGGCCTGCTCTCCCGCTCGCCCTATTTCGTCGAGTATGAGCGCGGCGAGCCCTGGCGCATGCGGCCGGACGTGGTCGAAGGTGAGGACGTGCTGGTTGTCGACAGGCGGCAAAACGAGGTCTGGCGGCCGGCCTATCTCGTGCGGGTACATGCGCAGGGCGGCGTCATCGACCGCATCGCCGACTATTATGCGTGTCCGTGGATCCTGGACATGGTCGTCGCCGATGGGTGATGGACTTATCTGGCTGCGCCCTATTTCAGCGAGTCCGCGGCCGCCAGAATGATATTGGCCACTTCGCGCGGTTATTTGGCGAGGAAATCGGTGATGAGCTTGACCGTGGCGTCCGGATTTTCTTCCATGATCCAGTGGCCGGAGGCGGGCACGATGGCTCCCGTCACGTCCGCCGCGACGAAGCGCAGGGTGTCGGCCTGTGTCGTGCCCGCCGATTTCTCCGCGCCGGCGGCGAGCACCGGCATGGCCAGTTTGCCGCCGGTGGAAAGCATCGCCTGGTTGTCGATGGCGTCCTGGTCGAATGCCTTGAACTGTTCGAAGGCGTCATGCATGGCATGCGGCCGTGCATAGAGTTTTGCGTAGTGGACGCGCGTCGCCTCGTCGATCTTCTTCGGGTCGGCCGACAGTTCGTTGTAGAAGCGGTCGAGGTAGATGCGCTCGCGGCCCGCGACCAGCCGCTCCATGTCGGGGCCGCGGAAGTTGAAGTGCCAGAGCAGCGGGCTTTGCTTGATCTTGTCCCAGTCGCCTATGCCCGGCAGCGGTGCGTCGATGACAACCCATTTCGTGATGCGCTTGGGATATTGCGCGGCCAGTGCATAGCCGACCATGTTGCCGATGTCGTGTGTCACCAGGTCGGCCTTGTCGATCTTCAGCGCATCCATCACGCCGGCGATGTCGGCCGCCTGGTTCTTCTTGGCGTAGCCGCTGTCCGGATGAGCCGACAGGCCCATGCCGCGCAGGTCCGGCACGATCACAGTGTGATCCTTCATCAGCTTTACCGCGGCCGGCGCCCACATGTCGCCGGTATCGGCGAAGCCGTGCAGCAGCACGACCGCGGGTCCTTGTCCGCCGACGCGCACATAAAGCTTGGTGCCGTTGGTCTCGATCGACTGCGTCTTGAAGCCGGTCGGAAACGGGGTCACGCGCGCGGCGGCCGGAGCGGCGAGTGACAGCAGACCAAGCACGATGACCAAAGGACGAAACATGATGCACTACCCCCAAGCTTTTATTCTGCCACCGCCATATCGCGGTCTTTTCGACTATGGCACCATGCCCTTGATTTCGTCAGGCACCGGTCGCCTGATTGTGAATTCGGGAAAACCGAACAATGCTGAAGCTTGAATCCGCCGCCGCGTTCGTGGCCGTCGCGGAATCCGGTTCGATCACCGAAGCGGCCAGGCGCCTGAGCCTGTCCAAGTCCGTCATCAGCGAGCGGCTGTCGGAGCTTGAGCGCAGCCTCGGCGCAAGGTTGCTGGACCGCACCACCCGCAAGCTCTCCATCACCGCGGCGGGGCGAGGTTTTTACGAGCGCGCCAAGCGGATCATGCAGGAGGTGACCGATGCCAGCGCCGAAATCGCCGAACATCGCGGCGAACTTGCTGGACCGCTCAGAATATCGGCGCCGACAAGTTTCGGCATCCTCCATCTCGGCCCGGCGCTGTATGGCTTCCTGGCCAGGCATCCGAGGATCGAACTGACGCTTGATGTCGACGACCGTTTCGTCAACGTGGCGGCCGATGGCTACGATGCCGTTGTGCGTCACGGACCGGTCGTCGATGACGGACCTGTCATCGTCAGGAAGCTGGCTTCCAGTCGTCGCTTCCTCGTGGCCTCACCGGACTATATCGAGCGCTTCGGATTGCCCGCGACCACCGACGACCTGAAACGCCATAAGGGCATCATCTATTCCATCCGGGGTGCCGCCGACTGGCGGTTCAAGATTTCGCGGCGGCTGGTGACGATCCGTCCGGAAACCGCGCTGCGCGTCAACAATGGGATTTTGATGCGCGACGCCGCGCTGGCCGGTCTCGGCCTGGCGCTGCTCCCTGCCTACTTCATCCGGACCGAGATCGCCGACAAGCGATTGACGGTCGTCGATGTCGGTGCCGAGCCCGAAGGAGCCACCCTCTATATCGCCTGTCCCGAGGATAGGCGCGGATCCGCCAAACTGCGCGCGCTCACCGCATGGCTGCGCGAGGCCTTTGGCGATCCGCCCTATTGGGAAGCGTGAGCCGGCGCTTACTTCGCATCGTGAAAAATGATGCCGACCGTGTGGCGCATGCCTGAGCGCAGGCGGCTGACGCCGTGGCGCAGATTGACGCGGTAATTGCCCTTGGTTCCCTGTGCCGGCCGGTTGTGGACGGCGAAGGCCACCGCATCGCCTTGGCGCAGCGGCACCACTTCGACCCTGCTCTGCATGCGCGGGCGCTGCTCGGTCAGGGCGAACTCGCCGCCGGTGAAATCCGTGCCCGGTTCGGAGAGCAGGACCGCCACCTGCAGCGGGAAGGCGAGGTCGCCATAGAGGTCCTGGTGCAGGCAGTTGAAGTCGCCGGGCACATATTGCAGCAACAGCGGCGTCGGCCTGACCTGGCCGGCGCCATGGCACTGGTCGAGGAATTCGGCATGCGTGCCGGGGTAGCGCATGGCGATCCCCATACGCTCGTTCCACCGGTTGGCGACCTCGGCCAGCCGGGGATAAAGCGCGCTGCGCAGGCCGCCGATGAGGTCGGGCAAGGGATAGCGGAAATAGCGGTATTCGCCCTTGCCGAAACCATGCCTGGCCATGTGGATATGACTGCGGAAATGTTTTTCCTGGGGGTAGAGGCCGGCGATCTGCCGGCACTCTTCGGGTGACAGCAGCTTTTCCATCACCGCGCAGCCGAAGCCGTCGAGGTCGGCGGCCAGCGCCGGCCAGTCAAATGCGACGACGCGTGTCTCGGCGGCTTCCGCCGCCGATGCGGCAACCCTGGCATCGGCGTTCATATCGCCGCCTCCTTGTCCAGCAAGGCGCGCTTGCGCTCGATGCCCCAGCGGTAGCCCGACAGCGTGCCGTCGGCGCGGACAACGCGGTGGCAGGGAATGCCGAGCGCGATGGCGTTGGCAGCACAGGCGGTTGCTATGGCGCGGGCGCCGTTCGGTTGGCCAAGCCGCCGGGCAAGCGCGGTGTAGGTGATGGTGGCGCCGCACGGGATGGTGCGTAGTGCGTCCCACACACGCTGCTGGAACGGCGTGCCGTGGCGCATGTCGAGCGGCAGGTCGAGGCCGGCGCCGGGCGTTTCGATGAAGCGCGCGATTGCCGCGAGATCGCCGCGCAGCCCGTGTTTGTCTTCGACCAGCATCTTGCCGGGGAAACGGTTGGCGAGGTCCTGCTTCAGGGTGTCGGCGTCGGAGCCGATCAGGATGGCGCAGACGCCGATATCGCTGCGTGCCGCCAGGATGTTGCCGATTGGGGATTGGCCGATGGCATAGGTGATGGTGTCGAGGGCGGCGAGAGCATTGGAGGCTGTCGTCGGGCGGTTGATTTGCATGAGGGTCATTGGCTTCACTCCTTGTGTGCCTGAACCCTAGCTGCGTGCCGGGCGTGTCTCACTCCGATGCTTGCTTTCAAATTCAAATCGCCGCTTCCGAGGATGAAGGACGCCCCAAGGTGAGCGCTCTACGGCGCCCCCCTCTGTCCTGCCGGACATCTCCCCCACTTGGGGGGAGATTGCTGTCATCACGGCCTTCGCTAATTTTCAAGCGTTGCAAGAAAGAGCGGGGCGCCAAAGCTGCCAATCTCCGGGGAGATGTCCGGCAGGACAGAGGGGGGCGCCGTAGAGCGCTGACTTCAAGCAACACGCGTGACGGACACCTCGCCCAGCACGAACACTTCGCCAGACGACAGCCGCAGCTCAACCTCGCCACTCGCAGTGCGTCTCCATTCGGCCTTGCCATCATCGACAAGCTCGCCAATGGCGGCCAAGACCTGTGACTTCGCGTCGATGGCAGCGTCGTTGGCGATCTGGCTGTTCGCACCGGCGGTGGAAGACCTTGCCATCGTGCGCATCGCCGGTCCTCGTCAGGTCCGCGAAGACCGGTGGGCTGTGTCGGATCCCGCCTCGCGGTCGAGCAGCGCGCGCTTGCGCTCGGCGCCCCAGGCGTAGCCGGACAGGGCGCCATCCTTTCGGATCACGCGGTGGCAAGGGATGGCGACCGCAAGATTGTTGGCCGCGCAGGCGGCGGCGATGGCGCGGGTTGCCTTCGGCGCGCCGATGCGTTCAGCGATCCCGGCATAGGAAACCGTGCTGCCGACCGGGATATCCTGCAAGGCCTGCCAGACGCGCTGCTGGAAGGCGGTGCCGCGCACGTCGAGCGGCAGGTCGAGACCGAGCCGTGGGGCCTCGACGAAGCCGACGACGCGGGCGACCAGCGCTTCGTAATCGCGGTCGCCACCGATCAGCCGTGCCTTGGGGAAACGGTCCTGCAGGTCGCGCACCAGAGCGTCCGGATCGTCGCCGAGCAGGATCGAGGCGACGCCCTTTTGGCTCGACGCGACCAGTATGGCGCCGAGCGAGGATTCGCCGACGGCGAAGCGGATGTCCTCATTGGCGCCGCCGGCGCGGTAGCGCGTCGGCGTCATGCCGAGCATGCCGGTCGACTTCTCGTAGAAACGTCCGCTCGAATTGAAGCCGGCATCGTAGATCGCCGTTGTCACGCTGGCGCCGTCTTCGAGACCCTGACGGACCCGGGCGGCGCGGTGCGCGGCGGCATAGTCCTTCGGCGTCAGCCCGGTGATCGCCTTGAAGATGCGATGGAAATAGCCGGCGCTGCGGCCGGCGGCATCCGCCAGCTCGGCGAGCGAGGGTTCCTCCTCGCTCTGCTCGATCCTGCGGCACGCGTCGGCGACCATCGCGGCATTGCCGGCGTCCAGCGAGGGGCCATCCGGGTTGCAGCGCCGGCAGGCGCGAAAGCCGGTCGCCTTCGCCTGAGCTAGCGTATCGTGCAGTTGCACATTCCCGGGGTTGGCACGCCGCGACGGGCAGGAGGGCCGGCAATAGACGCCGGTCGTCGCCACCGAATACCAGAACGCGCCGTCGGCTGATTTGTCGCGCGCGACGATGCGCGCCCAGCGCGGATCATCGGTGACCGGCAGCGGCGTGGATTTGAGGTCTTTGGCGAGAGTGATGAACATGGCCGCATTGAAGCCGAGCGAAGCCGGCCTCGCCACCCGTTTCCTGCCAAGGGCCCTCGGCTCTCCTACGCCGCGCGTTTGGGCTCCACCGCGAACGGGCTGAGGCCGAGCCAGGTCTGCATCTGCTTGCCGATCGCGTGGTCGCCGGTCAGCGCGACCTTCGCGCCGGCCTTCTCGACCGTCAGCAATCCCATCCAGATCGCCGTCATCGTGTGCAGGTCCGTCGAGACGTAGAGGTCGACATCGAAGCCCGGATCGTACCAGCACAGGTCGACCTCGCCATGCTTCTCGACGATCAGCCACCACGACCGTTTGGACGCCGGGAGATCCTGATACAGGAATTGTATCACTGTGCGTCCCTCGGGTAGCGGCGAGGGGTTCAAATTGCGCCGCATGTCCCACATCAGCAACGACGGATCGAGGTTCTTGAGCGAGAGCCGGGACTCGACCCATTTCTGCCCCCAGAAACCCATCGCCTCGACGACGGGGCGCAAATCGCGGCCGGCCTCGGTCAGCCGGTAGTCGAAGATCCCCTTCTCGCCCTGGATCTCCTTGCGTTCGACGATCCCCGCCAGCTCGAGCTCCTTCAACCGTTGCGACAGAAGGGTTGGCGACATCTTTGGCACGCCGCGGCGCAAATCGTTGAAGCGGGTCGAGCCCGCCACCAATTCGCGCATCAGCACCATCGTCCAGCGGGTGCACAGCACCTCGGCGGCCATCGATAGCGGGCAGAACTGCTTGTATCCGTGCTGGGTCATGATTGGTGTTCCTCCCTCGAAGCTGGGATGAACATTAGCCCTTCATGATTGAAGCGACGAGTACAGAAACTGTACCGGCCCAGTACAGATCGCGGACTGGTTGGCGAGAGCCCTGCCATGCGAGCCCTCTGGCCGGTGCACGGGATACCCCTGTGCGCCGCAACCAGGAGACTACCCATGACTGCTTACGTAATCGCGGACATCAAGATGAACGACCCGAAATGGGTGCCGGCCTACGCCGCCTCGGTGCACGACATCGTCCACAAGCATGGCGGCAAATATCTGTCGCGCAGCGGCAATGTGAAGACGCTTGAAGGCAAGCCGCTCGACACCACGCTGATCGCCTTGATGGCGTTCCCGTCGGAAGCGGCGGCGCGCGCCTTCACCAACGATCCGGCCTACGCGCCCTTCGTTTCGGCGCGCCAGGGTGGCAGTGACAGCCGCTTCCAGCTGATCGACGACACCGATCTGGCGGGAACGATCCCGTATCTGCCGAAGGGATGATCCTTCTACGATACATCGATTTCGGGATCGCCAAGCAACAACAGTCACGGCGCTTGCCCGCCGGGCCTCCGTATTTTCGATTTTCGGCGGCCGGCCAGCCGTGCTTTTTCAAGAAGAATGGAATGGATATGACATCAAATCTTCGCAACAGGCTCATCATGGCGGGGGCCATGCTCGCCGTCTGCACCAGCGTTGCATGGGCGCATCAGGAAGCGGCTGAGGCCGCATCCGGCCCCAACCCGCTGGCCGACAAGGTACGGGCCGCGAACAGCCGGTTCCTTGACGTCAAGGCGGCGACGGCCGAGGGCTATGCGCCCATTCCCTGCGCCAGCGGCATCACGGGTGGCGCGATGGGCATCCACTACGTCAACGGCCAGTATCTGAAGGACGACAAGATCGATATCGCCCGGCCTGAAGCCGTGATGTACGAGCCGACGGCCGACGGCCGGCTTAAGCTGGTGGCGGTCGAGTACATCACCTCGAAGGGCCCGGCGTCGCTCGACGGGCAGCTGTTCAACTTCAACAGCGCGCCCAACCGCTATGGCCTGGGTGAATTCTACGAACTGCATGTCTGGGCTTGGAAGGGCAACCCGACCGGCACCTTCGCCGACATGAACCCGAAAGTGTCGTGCGAACACGCGACGGCGCCGAGCCAGTAAGCTCAGTAAGCAATGAAGCCAGGCGGCGCCTTATGCCGCCTGGCACTCTCCCGAAAGGTCGTGGAGGCATTGGTTTGCCCCGGCCCCGGCCTCAGCCAGGTCGGGTCAATGCGATGCCAGTTCGGGCAGCGGCAGTCCGATCCCGCCTGTGTCGCGGTTCTCTTGCGGCAGAACGAAACGGCCGGTCAGATACCAGAGCACGGACACGACAAGGATCGAAAGGTAGCCGTCAACGGCATAGTGCCAGCCGGTGTAGACCGAGCCGAACAGGATGAGTGCTGCAAAGGACCAGCCGGCGAGCGCCCAGCGGCGCCCGAAACCGCTCAGGAAGAACGCGTTGAGCGTTACGAAGGCGACATGCATGCTTGGCATGGCGGAGATGCCGCCGCCGAATTCAGGGCGGCCGCTTGCGTAGACTGTGAGCAGATAGCTGGCATAGGAATGGACCGGGGTGGCATAGCCGTTTTGCGCGAGCGCGGTCTGCAATGCGGCAAACCGGTCGCCGCCATAGAACTGGTCATAAAATATCGGGCCGGTGGACGACAGCGCCATGGCCAGAACGGTGCCGCACAGCATCGTGGTCAGCGCGAACGCCCAGAGATAACGCAACCGTCCGGTCGGGTTGTTCCAGAAGGCGACGAACAGCAACGTGCCGAACCACTGCACGTGCCAGCCATATCCGTAGCCGATGAAAATGACGGCCGAGACCGGTTCGGGAACGACGCTGTGCGTCCATATCCAGGGGGCGGCGCCATGCAGCCCGAGGTCCAGTTCTGCCAGCAAGCGGTCGGCATAAAAGGGAACGATCTCCGGGATGGCGATCTTGAAGGCGGTGAAGGCGGTGATGCCGAGATAGAACAGGACGATCACCGGCGTGGCGGCCAGCCAGCGCTGCCTCAACATATCGAGCATGAACCTTGTCGGGCTATGCCGGGCAAAGGTCAGTGCCAACAGGCCGAGGCCGGCGGCAAGAAGCGCGGGTAGGAAGAAGACGAACGGCTGGGCGTAGGTTTGCGCCAGATGCACAAAGCGGTCCGGCTGCAGGCAAAGCGCGGCCAGCGCGTAGGCCAGGCACAGAGCGGTCAGCAGCCAGCCGCTTCTGGTCGCGGCGATGTCCAGGTCAAAAATGGCAAAGGAGCGGCGATCGCCGTCCCGCTGCCCGGTACGCATACTCATCGAAGGACATCCCGCCAGCTGCCCGAAGGATTATTCACGGTATTTTCGCCGATGAAGTATTACTATTCAGTTTCACTTTATAAAAGAGAAAATCTCTAAATATTAGACGCCTATAATTATTCCTTTTCCGTCAAGGATTCGTTGACGAAGATGTCGTCCTCCAATGCGTAAGTATTGACGATGCCATTGCCGTCTCACAATCGAAGAGGCCATCGCCTGGGTGGCGATGGCTCCCTGTAAATCAGGAGGTCTCGTAAATCAGGCGGTCTTGATCAGGCCGAGCTGGGTCAGCGCCGCGACGCCGTCGTCGAGGCCGATCTCCTCGACGATCCGGCCGTCGATCACCTTCAGCACGGTGGTGCCGGTGAAGCGCATGGTGCGGCCGGTGGCGGCGGGTAGCGAGCCGGCGAGGAAATCGCCGAAGGCCGGGCCGGTATGCGTGCCGCCGCCCTCCCATTGGCCGACGACATAGTCGCCCTCGGCGATGAGATCGGCGGTGGCCCAGAAGTTGAGATCCGGGAAGGCGGCGCGGAAATCGGTCATGAAGGCCTTGATGTCGTCGCGGCCCCGGCGCGGCTCGTGCAAGGAATATCTGAGCAACATGTCGGGTGCCGCGATATCGTCGACGACAGACAGATCGCAGGTTTCACCCCAGAAGTCGGTGAACCATCTGACGACGACGGCCTTGTTGTCTTCCTGTTTGGTCATTGGGAGGGTCCTCTTTGCTGTTTGCTAGTGATCATCGGCGCTGCCGATGGATCAGGGATCACCGGACTGGCCGATGACCTGAGGCAAGCAGTAGGACGAACCGGCGCGCGCAAAACTCCGGTTCTTGCCGGCCAATCGAAAGGCGGGAAGGGCGCCGGTGCCCGGGTCGAATTCCGATAAACAGACCGGGCGGATTGTTTTTGTCCCTGTTCGGGTCTATCTCGTGGAGGGCAGAGGCCATGTCGATCACCGCCGCAAATGCCGCAGGAAGCCACCCATGGACAATGTCTCCCGTTCCGAACGTTCCCGAAACGCCATCATCCAGGCGGCGCTCGCCATCATCGCGCGCGATGGGCCGGGCCGGTTGACGCTGGACGCCATCGCTCGCGAGGGCGGCCTCTCGAAGGGGGGCGTGATGCACCAGTTCCGCACCAAGGAAGCGGTGCTGAAGACGCTGCTGGAGAACCAAGTCGAGTTCTTCGAGAATTTTTCCAGGGACTATCTGGCCGCGGCCGGCGCTGACGGCAACGAGCCGCAACTCGCGGCGCAGATCGCGGTGCAGCGCAAGGCCGTCTCCGAACCGCATTCGGTGGCCTTCGGCCTGCTCGGCGCGCTGGCGGAAAACCCGGCACTGCTTTCCGGCCTGCGGGAGACGGACGCCGGGAAGGTCGAGGCCATTCGAGCCGAGGCGGCGGATCCCGATCTGGCGACGCTTCGCCTGTTCGCGGCCAAAGGCCTCGCTTTGTCGACAATGATGGGCATCTGCTCGCTGTCGGAAGCGGATCTGGAGCGCCTGTTCGACCGCCTCATCGACAACGCCCGGTGGCCTGCCGCCGCAAAGGAGCCTTCCGCTTCCAGTCGGGCAGCAGATAAAAAAACCGACTAGACGGTTTGCAAATTCGTTTTTGGCTGCTATACGAACACCCAACGCAAGGGCGAGGGGTGCAGAGATGGTTCGGCCGGGGACGAAGAGCGGTGCTGGATGGCCCGCGAACAGCGGGCAACTGGCCAGGCTGAAGGCTTTCGGCGGACCGTTTCCAACGCACGGACCTGTCACGGCCCTGCCGATATCCGTCGATCGTGAGATCCAACGCCGGCTTGGGGATCCTCGACCGCTGACCGCCGGGCGGCCCCTGGCATTCCGTTTTTCGCCGTTGGTGGCCACCGGCCTTGCTTTATGCCTCGTCGACCTGATGACGGCCCTCTTGGCGATGCGATTGTTCGACCGGCTGCGCGCCGCGGCATCCGCCGCAGGGCCGGCGACGCTGCCGGACTACCGGCCACAGACACTGCTGCTGGTACTGGCGGCGATGCTCGCCTTGCTACCGCTGCTACATCTTGCCTCGAAGGTCTTCGCCCATGCGGCGCGCAGTTCGCGCCGGCACGCGTGGTTCGGCACCGCCCGCGTGATGCTGTGTGTCCCGGCGAGCCTTTGCCCGGTCACCGTCATCACGCTTTTGCTCTCAACAGGACATTGACAATGCACAAAACCATCTGGAATTTTCTGGCCATCGCCGGGCTCGGCATGGCTGTCCAGGGCTGCGTCAGCGCCGATCCGATCGCCTATTCGGGATTGTCATCGTCGGCCGAGCTCGCTCCCAATCCGCGCGATGCCACCGGGCGGGTTCCCTACAGCTATTCGACCACGGTCGACTGGAAACAGTACAGCAGCGTCATCGTCGATCCCGTTGTCATCTATCGTGGCGCCGACGGGCAGTTCGGCAAGATGCCGGCGAGCGACAGGGCGGCAATCGCTGGCTATATGCAGGACCGCTTCACCGAAAGGCTGAAGAGCCGCTTCATGCTCACCGGCAAGCCGGGGCCGAACACGTTGCGCGTGCGGCTGACGCTGACCGGCGCCAAGGCCAACACGCCGGTTCTCGGCACGCTTTCACGCTTCGACATCGCCGGCGGCGTCTACAACACCGTGCAGACCGCGCGCGACCGCGAAGGGTCGCTGACCGGCTCCGTCCTCTACGCCGTCGAGATCTTCGATGCCGGGACCAACCGCCTGCTGAAGGCCTTCGTCGCCAAGCAATATCCAAGCCCGATCAACATCAAGGCCAGCATGCAACCGCTGGCCGCCGCGCAGGCCGGTGTCGACAAGGGAGCGGATGCGCTTGTCGCGCAGCTGAAGTAGCGGCTTCCGAAACGGCGATTGCCGGAACCCAAACCACCAGGAGCGCCCGGCCATGGAGGCCATATCAATTGCCTGGTTCTTCATCTGGCAGCTCTGGTTGACGGCCTTGAGCCTCATCGAAGGACATCCAATGCATCGTGTGATCATTCGTACCCTCATCCTCGTGGCCGCACTGGCGCTGCTCGGCTGCGAACGAAGCGGCCCCTTTGACAAGCCAGGGCAGCCGGCCAAGTCTTCGGCGCGGGCGATGTGGTCGCCGTGATCTACCGGCCTGATGGCAAGATGCCTTCCCGGCTGATGCTCGACCCACCCATGCCGATCCGATGGCGCCATCCCTGCGGTAACTGTTTCTTCTCTGGTTTTGCTGCAGATTGCCCGCGGGTGGGGGCAGGCGAAAACAGACTATGGCGCGTCAGGACGAGAAAAGTCGCAACGGAGAGTTTTGGGCGCTGGCGCTCGAACGCGCTCATCTTGGCGTCTGGGCCTGGGATATTGCAAACGGCAGCTGCTTCTATTCGCCGACATGGTGGCGCATGCTCGGCTATGAGGAGGGCGAGCTTGCCGACACGGCCGATCTGTGGCTGCAACTGACGCATCCCGACGACCGCGAGCGGGCGCTGGCCAGCGGCGACGCCCACATTGCCGGCCTGACCCCGTCGATCGAGACCGAACTCAGGCTGAAGCACAAGCAGGGCCACTGGGTGTGGGTGCTCGATCGCGGCGGCATCGTCGAGCGCGACACGTCCGGAAAGCCGGTCAGGCTGATGGGCGTGCAGACCGACATTTCCAAGCAGAAGGCGGCCGAGGTCGAGCTCGAAAAGGTCAATGTGCGCTTCCGGCTGGCGCTCGCCGCCAGCGGTACCGGCATCTGGCACCACGATATCGCCACCAGCAAGAGCTATTGGGACACCCGCACCCGGGACATATTCGGCCTCGTCGCCGACTCCGACGAGGTGACGGCCGACCTCTGGCATACTTTCCTGCACCCCGACGACAAGGAAGCCACCGAGCGCGCGCACCAGCCGGCACCCGGCTCGGACGGCGTCATCGCGTCGCAGTACCGCATCATCAAGCGCGACGGCGAGATCCGCCATGTCGAATCACTGGTACGCTTCATTGCCGCTGCGGGTGCTGCCGGCCAGATCCTCGGCACGGTGCGCGATATCACCGAGGACAAGCTGCGCGAGCAGGAGTTGGCCTATGCGGCCCGTCACGATGCGCTGACCGGCCTGTGGAACCGCTCCGCCTTCGACAGGCTGCTTGCCGACCACATCGCCACAGGCGTGCCGCTGGCGGTGTTCTATGTCGATCTCGACTACTTCAAGGCACTCAACGACTTCGCCGGCCACGCCGCCGGCGATCTGGCGCTGAAGAGCGTGGCGGCCGGCATTGTCCGCTGCCTGCCGCCATCGGCGCATGCGGCGCGGCTGGGCGGCGACGAATTCGCGCTGCTGGTGCCGCATTGTGACGCCTCGCAGGCCGAGCGGATTGCCACAGCCGTGCTTGGCGCGGTGCGTGAGGCCGATCTCGGCCCAGCCACTTCATCGCGCAAGCTGGCGGCCTCGATCGGCATCGCCTTCATCGACGATGCCAACACCACGGTGGCCGACGCGCTGGCCTGCGCCGACGATGCCTGCTACGCGGCTAAGGCTGCCGGACGCAACCGTTTCGCGGTGTTTTCCGCGACGGTGGAATCGGGGTCGGGTGGGCTTAACGCCGCGCGCATTGCTGCCGACACGGTCGACGCCATGGAAGACGGACGGCTAAAGCTGTTCGGCCAGGAAATCCATCTGCTGGGCAAGCCCTGGCAAGAGAGCCGCCATGTCGAAGTGCTGGCCAGGCTCACGGCGCGCAACGGCCGGCTGGTGCCGCCCTGCGAATTCATTCCGGTGGCCGAGCGGTTCGGCATTGCCGCCAGGCTCGATCGCTGGATCATCCGCACCGCACTGTCGCGGCATGGCGCGGCGTTGCGCTCGGGCGCGCTGACGCTCGGCTTCAACCTGTCGGCGCAGACACTAAGCGATCCCGGGCTGTGGGACTTCGTCGACAGCATCATCGAGCAAACCGGGGCGCCGCATTCCGGCATCGGTTTCGAGATCACCGAGACCGCCGCCGTCACCAATTTCGACGCCGCCGAGACGTTCGTGCGCAAGGCGCGCGAGCGGCGCTGCAAGGTCAGCCTCGACGATTTCGGTGCCGGCATGAGCTCGTTCGAATATCTCAGGCGTTTTCCGGTCGATGCCATCAAGATCGACGGCTCCTTCATCGAGCACATCGCCGAAAGCCGCTTCGACCGCGAGATCGTCTCGGCCATATCGGGCATTGCCCGCAGCGTCGGCTGCGCCGTCGTGGCCGAGAAGATCGAAGAGCCGGAGACGCTCGGCATCCTGCAGTCGATGGGAGTCGATTCCGGCCAGGGTTTTCTGTTGCACCGGCCTGAGCCGCTGGAGCAGATCGTGGCGCGTGCGACCGGGCCGGCAAGCGGGGCACGCAAGGCATCCTGATCAGCCGGTTTGCCGCACCGTCTGATGCGGAAACTCCACCACTCCAGACTCGGGCCGCCTGTGCTGTGCTTCCGCCACCGTCTCGATCAGCAGGTCGAGGGCTTCGCATGTCAAGCGGCTCGTCTCGTCATTGCCGCGCAGATAGTGATAGGCGCGTTCGAGATGGATACGGGCGGCTGAAAAATCGCTGGTCAATGGTCCCTCCATGATCCCGCCCTAATGTATCTTGGCCGGCCCGGCGGAACGCGGGGTAAATATCCACAGGCGGGTTTTATTCAAATGCCGTCGGATCCTGGCCGCGCTGTCAGGAGAGACACCGCGCAACTCTTTGCCCTGCCTTGCGGCACGGGTAGACTGCCAACTTCTTGTCCGAGGCGAGATCGATGATTGTCCAGGCCTGCATCAATGGCGCGCGTCCGCGTGATTTCCACCCGAAGCTGCCGCTGACGACGCAGGCCATGGCCAGCGATGCCGCGGCCTGCGTCGCCGCGGGTGCGGCCGAACTGCATATCCATCCGCGCAACGCCGACGGGCGCGAAAGCCTGGCCGCCGTCGATGAGACGGTGCTTGCCGTGCGCCAGGCCTGCCCGGGCACGCTGATAGGCGTTTCGACGGGCGCCTGGATCGAGAATGATGTCGCGCGGACCCGCGCGGCGATCGCCGGCTGGCGCGAGCTGCCCGATTATGCCTCGGTCAACCTGTCGGAGGCCGACGCGCCCGGCGTGATGGAGCTGTTGCGCCGGCGCGGCGTCGGCATCGAGGCCGGGCTTGCCACGATTGCCGATGCCGAGCGCTTCGTGGCGCTTGCCGACCACAGCCAAGTGCTGCGCATCCTGATCGAGATCGACATCCAGGATTTGTCTGCCGCGCTCGACGAGGCGCACGGCATCGCCGCCGTGCTGGAGCGCGCCGAAGTGCGGCGGCCGATCCTGCTGCACGGCGCCGACGCCACCGTCTGGCCGTTCGTGGAGCTGGCGCAGCAAAAACGTTGGTCGACGCGGGTCGGGCTGGAGGACGGCAGGACGCTGGCCGACGGAACGGTGGCCAAGGATAATGCGGACATCGTCGCGGCGGCCGTGGCGATGTTCCGGTCGGCCCGCTGAACGGCTCAGCCCTGGCCGCCGGCTGGTGCTGCCCATGTGCGAAGGATGTGTTTCTGGATCTTGCCGGATGCGGTGCGCGGCAGCGCGTCGGTGAGCAGGAATTCTTTCGGCACCTTGTAGCGGGCGATGCGGGCGCCGCAATGGCTGGCCAGACCAGCCGGATCGACAACGCAACCGGGTTTCGCCACGATGAAGGCGCGTCCGACTTCGCCCCAGCGTTCGTCGGCGACGCCGATCACCGCGGCCTCTGCGATGGCGGGATGGTCGAGCAGCACCATCTCGATTTCGACCGGAAAAATATTCTCGCCGCCGGAGATGAACATGTCCTTGCGGCGGTCGACGAGGGTGACGAAGCCTTCTTCATCCTGCCGCGCGATGTCGCCGGTGCGGAACCAGCCATCGGCGGTGAAGGCACGGGCCGTCTCTTCGGGCCGGTTCCAGTAGCCTGATGTGATCGAGGGGCCGGACAGCCAGATCTCGCCCGGCTCGCCGACAGCGGCGTCGCTGCCGTCCTCGTCGACAATGCGCAGGCTGATCATCGGTGCGGCAAGGCCGGCCGAGCCTGCCTTGCCTGTGATGCAGTCGGCCTCGACCGGCATGCCAAGCACGGTGCCGGCTTCGGTCATGCCGAAACCGTCGACCATGGGCACGCCTTGCGCCAGCCACCAATTGATGTCGGCGGCCGGGTTGGGCGCGCCGCCGGTGAAGATGGCGGTCAGCGAGGCCCAGTTCGCCGACGCGAAATCCGGATGGTCGCGCAGCATTCTGGCCATCTGCGGCACGCAGAAATAATGGGTGACGCCAAGGGCGGGATCGGCGAGGCGACGGTTGGTGGCGCCGGCGTCGAAGCCGGGTGAGATCAGCACCGTGCCGCCCTGCAGCAGCGGCGGACGCAGATTGGTGATCAGGCCGATGACATGGAACATCGGCGCGTCGCAGAGGAAGATGCTGGCATTGCCGACCCGGCCCAGCACGCCGAAATTGACCGCCGTGGCAAAGGCATTGCGCTCGGTGACGATGACGCCCTTTGGCCGGCCTGACGTGCCCGACGTGTAGAGGATGATCGAGGGCGCATCGTCGGCGGGCAGGGGACGGCGCGGCGCCGGCGCCTCTGCCTCCACCGCCGCTGTGAAGGCGGCGACATCGATGGCGATGCAGCGCCCGGGCAACGCCGCCTGCGGGGCGGCGTCATGCAACAGCAGCGCCGGATCGCAATCGGCAAGGATCGCCTGCTGTTCCGCACTGGCGAGCCGCCAGTTGACCGGCACGAAGATGGCGCCAAGCCGCATCGCGGCCTGTTGCAGGATCAACAGGTCGGCGCTGTTGCGGGCAAGCGTGGCGATCCGTTGCCCCTGTTCGACGCCGTAGCCGGTTTCGAGAACGCCGACGGCGCGCTGGATGGCCTCGTCGAGCGCGGCATAGGTCCAGCGCCGGTCGGATGCGAGGTCGACACAAGCGAGACGATCCGGCTGCGCCCTGGCATGCAGGGCCACGGGATCTGGCGTTGTCCAGGCCGGCATGCGCATCTCCTCCCAGATTGCGTCGGTGGCTTATGGCGTCATCTGGCCTTGTCGTAAGCGCCGAGACCGGGCTTGTAGCTCTTTTCATCGATGAACTGGCGGATGCCTTCCTTGCGGCCTGAATTGTCGTGGAAGTTCGCCGCCTCCTGCGCCCGCACCAGATAATCCTCGGCATTGTCGTAGGTCATCTCGGTGACGCGGCGGATGGCATCCTTCGTCGCCTTCAGCGCAATCGGGTTCTTCTTCAGCAAGGTGTTCGCGACCTCGGTGACGCGCGCCTTCAGCCCGGCCAGCGGCAGGCTTTCATTGACCAGCTTCCAGGCGGCGGCCTTTCTGCCGTCGATCAGTTCGCCGGTCAGTGCGTGGTACATGGCGTCGCGCATCGACAGGAGGTCGACCACCACCTTGGTGGCGCCGCCGCCGGGCAGGATGCCCCAGTTGATCTCGGACAGCGCGAACTGCGCCTCGTCGGCGGCAAAGGCGAGGTCGCAAGCGAAGAGCGGGCCATAGCCGCCGCCAAAGCACCAGCCATTGACCATGGCGATGGTCGGCTTGCCGTACCAGCGCAGCCGCCGCCACCAGCCATAGGCTTCGGACTGCGCCTTGCGGATGGCACCAAGACCCTTGGCTTCGGTCTCGCGGAAATATTCCTTGAGGTCCATGCCCGCCGACCAGGCGCTGCCTTCGCCCGACAGCACCAGCACGCCGACATCGTCGCGGAATTCAAGCTCGTCGAGAACCTCCATCATGCGCCGGTTGAGCGCCGGGTTCATGCAATTGCGCTTGTCCGGCCGGTTGAAACGCACCCAGGCGATGCCGTTCTCGACATCGAAGGCAACGGTCTCTTCGGTCATGGTCAGTGTCCTCCCGATCCACCACAGCTGTGGAATATTGCTATGCAGCATAGCTATCTCAATTGCTATGTCGCATAGTCTTTTTCGCTTGACAAGAGGGGGGGATCGCGGCGATCGGTTGCAGCATGGATGATACAGAGGTTCACGCCAGCAGCGGCGCGCCGGGTCTGAGGTCCGAGGACACGCTCGACGCGCAGATCGGCTACAATCTCAGGCGTGCCTCGGCCTTCGCGCTCAACGATTTTTCGGTCGAGCTGGCCGAGGCGGCGCTGCGCCCGGTGACCTACGGCATGCTGGCGCTGATCGATGAGCGGCCTGGCATCCGCGCGGCCGAACTCTGCCGCCTGCTCGGCATGAAGAGCGCCAACATGGCGCCGCTGCTCGCAGAGTTAGAAGAGCGCGGACTGGTCGAACGCGACGACCATGCGCAGGACAAGCGCGTGCGGATGCTGACCCTGACGCAGGCGGCCAGACAGGCCATGCCGGGATGGCGACAACAGGTTCGGCGGCACGAGGACCGGTTCCTGCACCGGCTGACGAAGAAGGAGCGGGCAACGCTGCTGCGCATGCTGCGCCTGATCTGGACGGACGAAGACTGAGGGCTACTTGGTCTCCGTGTCCGGCGCCGAAAGCCGCAGCACCAGCGCGGCGAGCGCGATCAGCGGCGGGATTACGAAGCACCAGACATTGGCGAAGGCATAGCCGAGCGCGGCGGCCGCGCAGCCGGCGGCGAAGACGGCGACCGCCGCCGCCATGCGCCGCAGTCGGGCAATGAGCGCCGGGCGGGCCTCCGGTGCCGTGCCGCCGATGAGGTCGGCGAGGTCGAGCATGATCTGGGTGGTGGTGCCGGTCATCAGCGTCGAGGGTGGTGCTGCCGCCAGATGGACGCGGTGCACCGCATTCTGGATCGCCATCGCGGCGACCAGCACCATGCCGGTGACGATCGCGGCCGCGCTGTCGCCGCTGGCGAAGGGGCCGAAGCGGATCGCCAGCGCGGCGCCGGTGATAAGCAGCGCCAGTTTGGTCGCCAGCAGGACTCCAAGCGCCTGATGCCCCCGCCGGCGCAGGCGTTCGCCGGCCAGCCGGGTCAGGATGACGACGATGCAGAACACCGGCAGCGCCAGCAGCTTTGCCGCCACGCCCGAAATGCCCAGCACCAGCGAGGCGCCGACCGTGACGAAGTTCCCCGTCACATGCGCGGTGAACAGGCCCTGCAGCGCCAGGAAGCCGGCCGTGTCGACATAGCCGCCATTGAGGCTCAACAGCAGCGGCAGCGTGGGTTTCATGGCGTCGTCACTGGGGCCAGGAAACGGTCGGGCGCCAGCGCTGCGGCGCTGACACCGAGGGCCGTGACATCCTCAGGCAAGGGCAGGCCGTGCAACAGCGCCGAGCTCAGCCTGGCCAGCGTCAGCGACACCTGGAAACCGTAGCCGCCCTGGCCGCCGAGCCAGAAGAAGCCGGGCAGGCGCGGGTCGAAGCCGGCAACCGGCGTGCGGTCGGGCGCGAAGGTGCGCAGGCCCGCCCACGGCGTCGAGGGCCGGCCGATGCGCATCGACGTCGCCTGTTCGATGCGGTCGACGCCGATGGCGACGTCGAGGTCTTCCGGATACGCGTCGCAAGGCTCGGAATCGGTTTCGTCGGCGAGCGAGCCGATCAGCCTGCCGGCATCCGGTTTGAAGTAGAATTGTTCGTGCAAATCGACCACCAGCGGCCAGCGGGCGATGTTGGTGCCGGCAGGCGGATCGAACAGGAAGGCCGTGCGGCGTTTCGGCTGGAAGCCGAGGCCGGAGAGCCCGGCCAGGCCGGCGACGACATCGACCCAGGCGCCGGCGGCGTTGACGACGATGTCGGCCTGATAGACACCGGCGCTTGTTTCCACCCGCAAGCCGCCGCCGTCGGGCGAAATGGCACGGACCTCCTCGCCGGTGCGGATGGTGCCGCCGCTCGCCTTCAGCGCCGAGGCGCAGGCTGCCAGCATCTTGTCCGTGTCGACGTCCACCGCGTCCGGCTCATAGACGCCGCCGCAGCTGGCCTCGGCTGTAATGACCGGGACCATCGCATGCAGCTCGGCCGCCGACAGGCGCCGCACGCTGGGCACCAGCGCCTGCAATTCGCTGGCCAGCCGGTCTATTGCCGCGCCGTCGCCGCGCCAGCCGACATGCAGCGCGCCGCGCCGATGGGCGACGAAGCCGCCCTCGACGATTGCCTGCCGGCTGGCCAGCGTCAGCCCGCGCACCACCCGGTTGCCATAGGTCTCGGTGAACAGAGCGGCGGAGCGGCCGCTGGCGTGGTAGCCGAGATGCGGCTCGCGCTCGAGGACGGTGACGGCGGCCCAGTCCCGGACGGCGGCAGCCAGCGACAGGCCGGCAATGCCACCACCGATGACGACGATTTTTGGGGAGGGATTCGACTGCATCCAACAGTCGTAAAAATGATTTCGTATCCAGTCAAACTGCGCGACCGCCCCTCGGTCGTTTGCGCCTTGAAGCCGGACGCGTTGCCGCCGGTCTAGACCGGCGTGCATTCCCCCGCGTCCAGCAGCCACTGTCGCACGGCTTGCGTCGGCTCGGGGTGGCGCTGTTTTCTCGGCATCACGACATAGAAATCCTGGGTGCCGCGCATTTCGCCACGGACCGGCTGGACCAGCCGGCCGGCGGCGAGATCGGCGGCGACGAGGAAGCGGCTGGCCAGCGCGATGCCCTGGCCGGCGATGGCGGCGTCGATGGCGAGGCTGGTCTGGTTGAAGCGCATGCGTTTGAGCTCGGCCGTCATCCTCAGGCCGACCGCCTTTTCCATGAATTCCGGCCACAGATTGTGCGCGTCGTGCAGCAGGACGTGATGCTGGATTTCGGCCGCCGCGATTTCGGTCGTGCCGGCCGGCAGCAGGGCCGGGCTGCAGATGGCGACGATCTGCTGGGGAAACAACAGGTCGACGATCAGGCCGGCGCCGAAGGGCGGGCGGCCTTGCCTGACAGCAATGTCGACGCCATCGGCCTGGAAACTCGACAGGCTTTCGCTGGCCAGCACGCGCAGGTCGACCAGCGGATTGTGCGCCACGAAATCCTGCAGCCGGGGGATCAGCCATTTGGTGGCGAAGCTCGGCGTGACGCTGATCGTCAGCCGCGCCGGCTCGGGGCGCAGCAGCAAGGTTGCCTCCGAGATCAGGTCGAAGGCGCGGCGGATGTTGGGCACATAGGCGCGACCCTCATCGGTCAGCGCCAGGCCGCGCGGCAGCCGCTCGAACAGCTTCGTGCCGAGATCCGCCTCCAGCCCGCGAATGTGCTGTGCGACCGCCCCTTGCGTGACGTTCAGCTCCTCGGCGGCGATGCGGAAGTTGAGATGACGCGCCGAGGCCTCGAAGGCGCGCAGCGCATTCAACGGTGGCAGGCTCAGGAAGGCTTCGGGCATGCAGGAGTTTTTCTACTGGTTGATTTCAGGCATTCTGGTTCGAACCGGGCGGAAAGACCAGCTATATCAGCGCCCACGATCCAAAATCACCGCTTGCGGTGTCTGCCAACCCGAAAAGGAAAACCCAATGAGTGTAGAAAAAGTGGCTGTTATCGTGGCCGGTGGCAGCGGCATGGGGGCGGCGGCGGCCAAGCGCCTGGCGGCGGACGGCTTCAAGGTCGCCATCCTGTCCTCCTCGGGCAAGGGCGAGGCGCTGGCGAAGGAGCTGGGCGGGCTCGGCGTCACCGGCTCGAACCAGTCGAATGACGATCTGCAGCGCCTCGTCGACCTGACGCTGGAGCGCTATGGCCGCATCGACGTGCTGGTCAACAGCGGCGGCCACGGTCCGCGCGCGCCGATACTGGAGATCACGGACGAGCAGTGGCACACCGGCATGGATGTCTACCTGCTCAACGTCGTCAGGCCGGTGCGTATCGTGGCGCCGCAAATGGTCAAGCAGAAGGGTGGCGCCATCATCAACATCTCGACCGCCTGGGTCGCCGAGCCGAGCCCGATGTTCCCGACCTCGGCCGTGTTCCGCGCCGGTCTTGCCGCCTACACCAAGATCTTTGCCAACACCTATGCCGCAGACAATGTGCGCATGAACAATGTGCTGCCCGGCTGGATAGACAGCCTGCCGGCCACCGAGGAGCGCCGCGACAGCGTGCCGATGCAGCGCTACGGCACGAGCGAGGAGATCGCCGCGACCATTGCCTTCCTGGCTTCGGAAGGTGCTGGCTATATCACTGGGCAGAACATCCGTGTGGATGGGGGCATCATCCGCGCTATTTGAGGCCGGCAATGGCGGGTGCCGCATCTCGGCGGCACCCAGCCAGCGTTTCGACCATTGCGCCAGGTGCTTCGAACGGTCATCCTCAACCCATGAGGAGGAGGGACCATGTCCGACACTTTTCTGCGCCTGGTTCCGAATGATCCACACTGGCATCCCGACGAAGCGGCTGCCAGGGCAGCCGTGAAGATTGCGCGCGGATTGTTCCCGCTGGCCGAGCATGTCGCCGTCGAATACGAAGAAGGCGTGACTTTCTTCGACGCCGGAGCCAACACGGAAAGCATCCATTGCCCGTTTTGCGGCAGCAACCTGGAGGATTGGTGGGGCGAGGCAATGGACCAGGCCGCCACGTCACGCTTCGAAGACCTTTCGGTCACCACGCCGTGCTGCCACAAGGCCTCGTCGCTGAACGATTTGCGCTATGTGTGGCCGGCGGCGTTCGGGGTCTGCGCGCTGACCTGGCGAATCCCGGTGCAGCCTCCCTGGCCAGCGAGCAGTTGCGGACGATCGAACAAGCCATGGGTTCGCCACTGAAGGCGATCTGGCAGCATTTGTGAGGCTGTCGAACGCGTCTCAGTTGATGGCGGAACCAAGCATCGGAGGCGTGGCATGAGGAGCTTTTTGAACGAGGTCGAACGCACGTTTCCTCCAATGCTGCGAATGCCGGAAGAATTGCAGATGGCATTCCGCTGGATGGAGGAAAACGGCTTCGTTCGAAACGAGGCCATTCGCTATGCTTCGCTGTACCCGTCAACAGTGGTCCAAAGACAAGCGATAGCCAATAGCTATTTCACCGTGGTCGATCCCGACCTGATGAGTGCGTGGCTGGGCAATGACGATCCTTCCGTGACGGGCCGGGTGGCTCCGTTCATTGTTACTGGAGGCGATGGGTCGCAGGCGGGAATTTGGATGGACGACAACGGCGTGCAGCGCTTCGTGCATCTGGGATCCGGATCAGGATCGACCTTGTCCTGTGTGCTGGCGGACAATGCCGTCGATTTCTTGCGCTTGCTAGCCATCGGCTACGAAGAAATCTGCCGGCCAGAAGTCTTCACACTGACGCCTGAGGACGCCTACACAAATGAGCATCGCGGGGATGAGCACGCTATTCCTTACCGCGCGCCCGTCGAGTTCAGGCATTGGGTCGAATCCACTTTTCATGTGACCGTGCCAAGGACTGCTTCCCAGATCGTCACGTGCGTGGCGGATATGGATGCAGTCTTTTCGGACGATCCGTTCTGGCAATGGGCCCGCAAGGCAGCCGGATGATCGTGCTGGCTGAAGCTCCTGTGCTCAAGTCGACAGGTCGCCGAGAAGCGGGCGGAGTTGAGGGCGAACGCGGACACGCAGCAAGAGCCGGCTAGCACTCAACGCTGCCTACGCGGTCAGGGCCTCTGGCTGTTCGAAAAGCGTATGAAGCTCGGAGGCCGGCATCGGGCGGCCAAACAACCAGCCCTGGACGTCCGTGCAGCCATTCTCCCGGACCAGGCGATACTGGTCCTCGGTCTCGACGCCTTCGGCGGTCGTCGTCATGCCGAGCGTGGTGCCGAGTTCGGCGACGGCCTTGACGATCGCCCGGCTTTCGCTGCTCTCGCACATCAGGCTGACGAAGCTGCGGTCGATCTTGATGCGGTTGAACGGGAACGACCTGAGATAGCTCAGCGAGGAATAGCCAGTGCCGAAATCGTCCATGGCTATGGAGATGCCGAGGTCGCGCAGGCTGTGCAGCGTGTTTAGCGTGTTTTCGTTGTTCGCCAGCAGCACCGACTCGGTGATCTCCAGCTCGAGCCGTGACGGCAGCAGGCCCGAAGCCGCGAGCGCCGCGGCAACCTGAAGCGGCAGCCCCTGTTGTTTGAACTGGGCCGGCGAGAGATTGACCGCGACCTTGACGGGCAGGGGCCATTGCACGGCATCGGCGCAGGCACGTCGCATGATCCACTCGCCAAGCGCGTCGATGACGCCCGTCTCCTCGGCCAGTTGGATGAACTCCGACGGCGGCAGCAGACCGAGGCGCGGATGGTTCCATCGCACCAGCGCTTCGAAGCCGGTGAGTTGCGAGGTCTTTGCGTCATGCAACGGTTGATAGTGCAGGACGAACTGTTCCTTCTTCACGCCGAGCGCCAGTTCGGATTCGAGTTGGCGCCGCTCCTGCAGTCTCGCGTCCATTCCTGGCTCGAACGACCTGCAGGTGCCGCGGCCTTCCATCTTGGCCTTGTACAAGGCCAGGTCGGCATTGCGGATAAGGGTTTCCGAATTTTGCCCGTCGTCGGGGAAAACCGCGATGCCGATGCTGCCGCCGATGTTGATCTTGTGGCCCTGGATGGGGAATTCGTCGGACAGGGCATGAATGACGCGGCTTGCCAGCACGCCGGCCTCGTCGTTGCCGTCGAGCAGGAGTTGAATGATGACGAACTCGTCGCCGCCAATTCTCGCCACCATGGCGGTTTCGCCGGCATGCTGTTTCAACCGCGTCGCCACCGCCCCGAGCAGTTCGTCGCCGATCGGATGACCGAGCGTGTCGTTGACCGGTTTGAAACGATCGAGATCGACGCAATGGACGGCCAGCTTCTCGCCGTCCCTGAGGCTTCTCAGCGCCTCGTCCATCGTTTCGGCCAGGAGGCCTCGGTTGGGCAGGCCGGTGAGAATGTCATGCGTGGCCAGGTGCTGGATCTCGGCGGTGCGTTCCTCGACCCGCCGCTCCAGGGTCTCGGCAGCCTCGACCTGCATCGTCATTGTCCGTCCGATCGCGTACCAGCAGGCCAGCGCCAGCAGCGTGACCACCGCGACCGCCGCATAACCGGCCAGTTCGAATTCACGCACGGACTGGACGTCCAGGTTGCTGTCGAAATTGCTGTTGGGGAAACCGGCCCAAAGACGCCATGCGCTTCTGGGATCGTTGAGCGAGAGCGGAATGACTTCGGAATAGATCAGATTGGGATCGGCCGCCGTGAAGGCACGGGAATCCGCCGCGAGCGCCGTGGACATCTTGTGCTGGTCGGACTCAAAGCCGTAGCCTGAATTGACTATGACGTAGTCGGTGCTCGGCAACAGTTTGCGCAGCGCCGAGGTGAGCATGATCGCCGAGACGGAGCCGCGCAGGCTGCCGTCCTGGCCGAACACCGGGACCGAGAGGATGAAGCCGGAGCGGTCCGCGTCGTTGCCGGTATGGATGAAATCGGTGTTGTCGCAGGTGATGAGCTCCTTGGTGCCGATGATCGGCACGTTGAGCCCGTCGATGGCGCTCGAATTCGGATAGTTGGCCTTCAGCCAGGCAAGCTGCTTTGCCAGCTCATGGTATTCATAGGTCTCGACCTCTTCCGGCGGGCGGGTCAGCGCATCCTCATCGAGCTTCGCGTGCTTGGCGCCGGCGGCGGCATCGGATCTCGCCTTGGCATTCACGATCAGCTGGTCGAATTGGAGGATCGGCTCCTCGAGCTTGCCGGTCACCGCGTCGAAGCGGTCCGGATTGAAATCCAGCGGCAGGAAGTAAACCTCGGAAATCGAGACGTTGTTGGCGAGGTTGTTGTAGATCTGCTGGATCGTCGCGCGGCCTTCGTCGCCCAGATTGGTACCGTGCCGGTCGAGGTTTCGGACGCTGGGCAGATAGGTCAAGGTCCGGACATTTTCATAGACGGCCCGCAAGGCGTCTTCGACCGTCTTGGCCGTCGCTCTGGATGCTGCCTGGGAATTCTCGAGATAGCGCTCCTTGGCCAGCGCGAAATTTCGCTGGGCATCGATATGCAAGGCCGCCAGCGTCGCCGCGCCGGTCAACAGGATCACAACAAATCCGGCCGCTCGCCTGAATGCGTTCATCAGCGTCCCACCATCGAGTGACGAGGGATACCGCAGAGCGGTTTAGGAAGCGCTAATGGTATATGTCTTTCTTTACCGGTCCGAGCGTTGCGGCGCATCGCCGGGGCGGGCAGGCCAAACCTGGCAAGGCGGTTCAGTTCGCTGGCGCTGCCTGTTGGTCGGCGTCGGTGAGCGTGCCGAGAAAGGCGACGATGTCGTCGATCTCGGCGTCGGTCAGCGCCGGTTTGTCGCCGGGCTTCTTGCCGTTGAACGGCGGATCCTGATTCAAGTTCGGCCAGTAAGCCTTTGGCAGATCGTCATATTGCCTGACCGTACCGTCGGCGTTTTTGGGGTACCAATGGCCGGGATCGGTATCGCGGCTGGCGTAGAAGGCGACGGCGTCGCGCAGCGTGTGGAAGGTGCCGTTGTGGAAGAAGCTCTTGCGCAGCGCGACGTTGCGCAGCGTCGGCGTCTTGAACAGCCCGCAATATTCGCTGCGGCCGTGGAAGTCGGTGCGCAGCGGGCCGCACAGGCCGAGATCGACATAGGCCGGATCGGCGTTGGCGGGTATCGCCGCGTTGCGCGGTACGGCGATGGCGATCAGGCCGAAATCGGTGAATTGCGGCGGCTCGCCGTCATTGGCGGGTTCGCTGAGGTGACAGCTGGCGCAATTGCCTTTGGTCTCGTCCTCGAACAGCGCACGGCCGCGCATCTCCTGCGCCGTGAGCTCAGCCTTGCCGGCGAGGAAAGCATCGTAGCGGCTGGAATAGGGGTAGAAATCGGCGGCACTCTGCTCGAAGGTGCCAAGCGCCTCGGCAGCGGCGTCGAAGGCATCACGCGGGCGGTCGAACACGTCGGCGCCGAAGGTTGCTTTGAACGCGTCGGCATAGGCCGATTTGCGCAAGGCGGCGGCGACGGCGGCTTCGTCCTTGTTGGACATCTCGAAGGGCGAGAGCAGGGGGATCTTCGCCTGGTCCTTGCCATGGTCGGCGCGGCCGTCCCAGGTCAGGCCGCCGGTCGGACCATTGTCGACGCTCTCGTCGCCTTCGTCTTCGGAATCGTAGAAATGTTCGGTGAAGGCGGGCGCCGCCTGGAGATAGCGCAAAGAGGGGACGGCGCGCACGCCCGGCTGGTCGAGGTTTGGCCCACCCATTTCGACCGGCGCGGCCGAGGCCGGGCCGAAGGCGTGGCGCGGGTCATGGCAGGACGAGCAGGCCTGCTTGCCGGATGCCGACAGCGCGGGGTCGAAGAACATTTTTTTGCCAAGCGCGGTCAGTGCCTCGGCGCGCGCATAGGCCTGCACGCGCGACATCGGGCCGGGGTGGACGCCATCCGGTGCTGCCGTGTTTGCGGGCGCGGCGAAGCTTACCACCGATGCCGCGGCGATTACTGCCGCCCGGCTTTTCCATCGTCCCATTGCCATAGCTGCAGTCCGTTTTCGATCCCGCAACTAAGTATCCTGTGCAACGGATTCATGACCCGGCCTGACGTTCACGAAACCGTGTTCGAGGGGTCGGCAAATGTCACAAAGGTGACAAGGCATGGAAGTAGCTCAATTCCTGTATTTTCGTTGCCCATGCGTGCCGTCCTTCAGCCAGCCACGAGGCATCTTCCCCATGACCCAATCGACCATGACCAGGTCCTTTCTCTCGCTCTGCCTCGCCACCACGGCCCTGGCATCGCTCACCCCCACCGCCAACGCAGCCCCTCCCGGCTACGACAAGATCGACACCGTCGTCGTCATCTACGCCGAGAACCGCAGCTTCGATAATCTCTATGGCGGCTTCCCCGGCGCCAATGGGCTGGCCAATATTACAGCCGACCAGGCGCGCCAGCTGGACCGTGACGGCAAGCCGCTTGCCGAACTGCCGCCGGCCTGGGGCGGGCTGACCGGCAAGGGGGTGACGCCTGTTGTGACCGAGGCGCAGTCGGCGCATCTCGCCAATGCCAGCTTCGCCATCGACGATGCTGCCGGATTCAACGAGAAGACCTCCGTCATCACCCGTGATCTCTGGCACCGCTTCTACCAGGAGCAGATGCAGATCGACGGCGGGAAGAACGACAAGTTCGTCGCCTGGGCTGATTCCGGCGGTCTTGTCATGGGCCATTATGACGGCTCCGTCCTGCCGATGTGGGCCGTGGCGAAGAAATATGTGCTGGCCGACAATTTCTTCCAGGGCGCCTTTGGCGGCTCCTTCCTCAACCATTTCCAGATCGCCTGCGCCTGCGCGCCGGTCTATCCACATGCCGACACCAGCCCGGTGAAGGGGCAGATCGCCGTCGTCGAGGCTGATGGCAAGACGCTGAAGGTGGCCGACAACTCGCCGGCCTCGGCCCTCGGCGGCGCGCCGAAATTCGTCAATGACGGTGCCATCACGCCCGACTTCTACGCCGTCAACACCATGCAGCCGCCCTATCAGCCGAGCGCCAACAAGCCGATCGAAGGCGGCGACAAGGCCTTGGCCGATCCAGCACAGCCGACGACGCTGCCGCCGCAGCACGACATCACCATCGGCGACCTGCTGTCGCTCAAAGGCATAGACTGGGCCTGGTACTCCGGCGCCTGGCAGGCAACGCTCGACGGCAAGAACGCGACGCCTGTGCCGAACTTCCAGTTCCACCATCAGCCCTACAATTACTTCGCCGCCTACGCGCCCGGCACAGCCGCGCGGGCCGAGCATCTCAAGGATGGCGGCATGGATGGCGTTGCCTTCATCAAGGACATGGACGACGGCAAGCTGCCGGCGGTCACCTTCTACAAGCCGCAGGGCAATCTCAACGAGCATGGCGGCTACACCGATGTGGCGAGCGGCGACCAGCATCTCGCCGACCTCGTTTCGCATCTGGAGAAGAGCCCGCAATGGAGCCACATGCTGGTCGTCGTCACCTATGACGAGAATGGCGGCTTCTGGGACCATGTCGCGCCGCCCAAGGCCGACCGCTGGGGACCGGGCAACCGCATCCCGGCCTTCATCATCTCGCCCTATGCGAAAATGGGCACGGTCGACCACACGCAATACGACACGACGTCGATCCTGCGCTTCATCACCGCGCGCTACGATTTGCCGGTGCTGACCGGCATCGTCGCCCGCGACAAGGCGCTGCGCAACAACGACCAGCCGCCGATGGGCGACCTGAGTGCCGCGCTTGATCTCAGCCGGTAGAGCAATTCCAGGAAAAGTGTGAAACGGTTTTCCGTCCGGAATTGCGTTGAAACAAAGAGTTAGAGCGGTTTGCCGTTTCCGTGAAACGGTGAACTGCTCTAGGCTTGGGCGGTTAACCGCCTGATCGCCGGATCAGCGCGCGGCCGATCGGCTTTGGCGTCTCGCTGCGCAGCACCAGCGCCGTGGTGACGGCACCATGGCGCGCCACGGCGTCGACGATGGTTTCAAGGTGGGCGGGCGAGGGCACAACAACCTTCAGGATGAAGCAGTCCTCGCCGGTCAGCCGGTGCACCTCGGTGATCTCAGGCATTTCGGCGAACTGCTTCAGGCAGGGGCGGATGTGCTCATGCGTGGTTCGCACGCGGATGATGGCCATCATGCCGAGGCCGAGAGCGGCCGGATCGATCACCGCGGCGTAGCCGGCGATCACGCCGCGCTCCTCCAGCCGCTTGACCCGCTCAGAGGTTGCCGGCTGCGACAGGCCGACCCGCCGGCCAAGCTCCGACATGCCGATGCGGCCGTTCTCCTGCATGGCCTCGACAATGGCGATGTCAGTCGGGTCGGGTGGCGCACGCTCATCGCTGGTCTTCATGGGCACCTTGAATCCATCGGCAACGAAGTGATTTTTCCGATGGTTTCCCATTCTCGATGCCAGCGCAAGACGTCACCATGCGCCCTCAATCGATAGGAGCAAGGCGACATGACGCATTTCATCATCCTGCCGGGAAGCGGCGGTTCGGGTCCGGGCCATTGGCAATCGCGCTGGGAACGCGCCCATCCGGCGATGCGGCGCTTCCAGCCGTCAAGCTGGGACCTGCCCGATTTCACCGACTGGCTGGCGGCGCTGGAGGGCGCGGTGATCGCGGCGCCGGCGCCGCCGGTGCTGATCGCGCACAGCCTGTCCTGTTTGCTGATCGCGCACTGGCAGAAGATTTCGCAGAGGCCTGTAAAGGCGGCCTTGCTGGTCGGCGTGCCCGATCCGGCGTCAACGGTCTTTCCTGGATATGGCATGGCTTTCGCCAGAATTCCGCAGGGCAAGTTGCGCTTCCCCTCGCTGGTGGTGACCAGCACCGACGACCCCTATGGCTCGCAGGACTATGCGCGGGCGCGGGCGAGGCAATGGGGCAGCCGTTTGGTCGTGATCGGCCCGTTCGGCCATATCAATGCCGACAGCGGCCTTGGCGATTGGCCGGAAGGTTTTGCGCTGCTCGCGGGGCTGGTGTCCGAGGCGTGATGGCGCTCAGCCGCCATTGACCAGGGCAAGGATGAGTTTTTGCAGATTGCCGCCCTGGCCGAGTTCGACGCGGTCGAAATCGCGGCTTGCCTGGCGCTGCGCCTGCGAGAGCGCGGACAGGCGTTTGGTCATCTCGGTCCGGATCTTGCTGCATTTCGGGTCGTCGGCAACCATCAGGCCGACGGTCGCCGCTTCGATCTTGCGCACCATGTCGACGATGGTGGCGCCATGCACCCTTTCGTGGGCGCTGACGCCGGCGAGGAAAACCTCCCAGTTCTTCTCGACCGCGGTCGGCAAAGGCGAGGAGGGGCTGGGCAAGGTGTAGGTGATGATCAGCTTGGGCCTGGCCGAAACCAGCACGCAGGCCCCGGCGCGAGCCTGATAGTCCCTGGTCCAGGTCAGCTTGAAATTGGTGTGGGCGATGGCGCGGCCAACGCCGACATTCGGCCCGTTTTCGCCGATCGAGCGATAGAGCTCCGGTCCGGACTGACCTGAAATGGCGTAGGTCTCGACTTTCTCCACCGGCTTCCACTGCGCATGGGCGGTGAGCGGCAAGGCTATCAGGGAGGCCAGCAGAAGACACAGACGAACTCTCAACACCACTCTCTCCAGACCGGGACCGAACAGGCAATGCCAGCGGAAGGCTTTTCCTATATGCTGCCGGCCGGTGCTGCAAATGTCTTGCAGGCAGTCAATTGGGGGGAAGTCATGAGGAGATATTTCGTCGTTCTCGGTGCCTTGGCCGCATTGCAGGCGGTGCAACCGGCTTTTGCCGCGTCGTGCAGCGGCTGGAGCGCGAAGATGGAGGAAGACGAAGGCGGCAAGGTGCTGACCGCCTCGGTCTGCGGCGGGCCGAAGGGCGATGCGCAACTGATGCTGACCTGTTTCGACACGCCGGTGCTGAGCTACGATCTGGGCGCCAGCGGCCAGCAGACGGAGCCCGGAATCAGCGGCGCGTTCGACTTCAAGGCCGACGGCAAGACGGTGACCAAGACGCTGCAGCTCGAGGAAATGTACAATTATTTCGTGGTCAATCTGGCCAAGGCTGATCCGCTTTTGGACCTGTTGCGCTCGAAGGGCGATGTGACGGTCAGCGCTGCCAAATTTGGCGCGATCAGTTTTCCGCTGAAGGGCTCGAGCGGGGCCATCGGCAAGGTGCTGGCGCAGTGCGGCAAGGCGAAGCCGGCGGGGGATGCGGATTGAGTGCTTCGTCATCCTAGGGTCTCCGCGACGGAGCTGCGCTCCTGCTTCGCCCTAGGCTGACGAAGGGAGGGGATGCCGCTCCATCACCCCACCCAACCGCACCGTAGCCGCCCTCAACTCCTCATCCGAAAACCCCGAAAAACCCAGCACCAGCCCGTGCTTCGGCATCCCATCGACGAACATCGCGGACAGGGCGCGCGCGCCGACGCCCACAGCCTTTGCCGCCTCGACGATTGCCGTGTCCGGTCCCGCACCTTTCAGCATCGCCATCAGATGCAACCCCTGCTCGGGGACCGCCACGTCGAGCCTGTCGCCGCAATGCGCCTCGAGCCCCGCCACCAGCACGTCGCGCGCGGCTTGCACGCGGCGGCGGACGCGTCTCAGATGCGCGGCGAAATGGCCTTCGTTGAGCAGGTCGGTCAGCGCGCCTTCGGCCAGTGTCGAGGGGTAGCGGTCGGAGCGCGCCCGGACCGCCATGACGGCATCGAGCAGCGGCTCCGGCACCACGACATAGCCGATGCGCAGGCCGGGGAAGAGCACCTTTGAGAAGGTGCCGAGATAGGCGACACGGTTCGTGCCATCCATGCCTTGCAGCGAGGTCAGCGGCGGACCGGCATAGCGGAACTCGCTGTCGTAATCGTCCTCGATGATCCAGGCATCGTTGCGCCGCGCCCAGTCGAGCAGGGCCAGGCGGCGGCGCATCGTCATCGTCACGCCGAGCGGATATTGATGCGAGGGTGTCACGTAAGCCGCGCGGGCGTTCGGGCAAAGGCTTTCGCCGATCTCGGGATCGAGCCCTTCGGCGTCGACAGGTACGCCAACCACCTTGGCGCCACTGCCGGCCAGCGCTGCATGCGCCATGGGATAGCAGGGGTTTTCGATCCAGACAGCATCACCGGGGCGAAGAGCCGTTCGCACCAGGAGGTCGAGCCCTTGCTGTGTCCCCGAGGTCAGCACGATCTGGCCGGCATCGCAGCGCACGCCGCGCGCGGTTCGCAAATAGGTGGCAATCGCGGTGCGCAGCGGCAGGCCGCCGCGCGGATCGCCATAGCGGAAATGCTCCGGCCCGGGGCGGGCGAGGTGGCGCGACAGAAGGATGCGGAACAAATCAAGCGTGCGCGGGTCGGACACCGCCACGCCAAGGCCCCAAGGTAGCGACGTGGCGGCATCGATCTCCGGCGGACGCGGCTTGATCAGCGTCACGGGCAAATGCGGCACATCGGGGGCGACGAAGGTGCCGGCGCCGACCTTGGCTGTTGCAAAGCCTTCCGAGATCAGCATTTCGAAACAGGCGACCGCCGCCGAGCGCGACAGGCCGAAACGCCGGGCCAAATCGCGGGTGGTCGGCAGCTTGGCGCCGGCGGCCAGCACGCCGGTCTCGATCAGCCGGCGGAGCGCCGCATAAAGCTCGCGGCTGCGCGGGCCGTCGCCCGGCAGTACCGGGATCAGCGCCGACCAATCCGGCATATTGGTCTGATTTTTATCCATTGCATTGGTCCTTTTATCGACCAATATCACGGCGCATGGTTTGCAGACCAGAGACAAGGATGCAAGCCGTGAACGACGTCGCCGCCAGCTTTCCGACCACCAGCCGCAACCGGGTCAAGCGCCTGCATGAGCGCGGCAGCTATGACCACGAGGCCGTCTTCGCGGTGCTCGATGCCGGGCTGCTGTGCCACGTCGCCTACACGTTCGACGGCCAGCCCTATTGCACGCCGACCATCCATTGGCGCGAGGGCGACATGCTCTACTGGCACGGCTCTTCCGCCAGCCGCATGCTGCGCCAGCTGCGCGGCGGCACGCCGGCCTGTCTGACGGTGTCGCATCTCGACGGGCTGGTGCTGGCGCGCTCGGGCTTCAACCATTCCGCCAATTACCGCTCGGCAATGTGCTTTGGCACGGCGCGGATCGTCGACGAGCCGGAAGAGAAGATGAAGGCGCTGGCCGGTGTCGTCGACCGCTTCTACCCCGGCCGCAGCGAGACCTTGCGGCCGATCTCGGCGCAGGAGACCAAGGCGACGATGGTGATCGGCATGCGCATCGAGGAGGCGTCGGCCAAGGTGCGCGCCAAGGGTGTCGCCGACGACGAGGAGGATTACGGCCACCCTGTCTGGGCCGGCGTCATCCCGGTGCGCATGGTGATCGGCGCGGCCGAACCGTGCCCGAGGCTGCTGCCTGGTATCGAGCGGCCGGGGAACCTAGCTGGATATGCCGAGGGCGAGAGGCTGGACCGGGCGCTGACGCAGGCGCAAAGGGTGTATGAGGGCGAGGGGTAGTTGGCTGCATGTACTCCTGACCGCGCTATGTCGCGTGCGAAGCGAAGGGCCGGAAGGCTCTGGTGAATGGCAAGCCGTTGAATGTGTGGGTACAGCAGGAACAGGATGGTTCCATATCCTCGACCCGCAAGTCGGGATCGACGCGCGCAAGGCGGTTGTCGCCGTCGACATAGAGGCCGCTATAGTAGGAACTTTCGCCGACCCTGATGAATGGCTGCCTTTCAGCCTCGCTGCGCGCCACCATCCAGAAGATCGGGTCGGCGCGGTCCAGGCGTGCCACCGCCTCGCTGTGAACCGCGGCCCAGTCGTCGCCGAGATGCGACAGCAGGAATTTGAACAACGGCGTGTAATCCAGACCACGGTGGTGTCCACCATGCATCGAACCCCGGTTGGTCCGGTCTTCCCGGCCTGCGTTTCGCGACCATCTGTACTCGCCGCCACGGTCATGAAGAACCAGGCGAGTTCGGGTGTTCACTTTGCGATAGAGCGGTTCCTTGGCATGCATGGCGGCCCTCTTGTGAGATGGTGGGACGGGCATGATCGCAGCCGATCGCGTCCGGCTCAAGCGGCACGTTGCCCCGGCTGGCGCCTCGCGCTATCTCGGCACCATGATCACCTTCCGCAAGGCGCGAGCCGCCGACCTTCCTGCCATCGTCGCCATGCTGGCCGACGATCCGCTCGGTGCCGCCCGTGAAGATGCCTCGTTGCCGCTGGCGCAGGGCTATGTCGATGCCTTCGACGCCATCGACGCCGATCCCAACCAGTTGCTGGCGGTCGCCGTGGATGGCGGCGAGGTGATCGGCACGTTGCAGATCACCTTCCTAGCTGGCCTTTCGCGCAAGGGCGCCTGGCGCGGGCAGATCGAGGCGGTTCGTATTGCCGGCCATCGGCGCTCGGGCGGCATCGGCCGGCGGATGTTCGAATGGGCGATCGGAGAGTGCCGGGCGCGGGGCTGCAGCCTTGTCCAGCTCACCACCGACAAGGGGCGGGCGGATGCGCACCGCTTCTATGACAGCCTCGGCTTCACCGGCAGCCATATTGGTTACAAGAAAGCACTGTAGCGTTCCGCCCCTGCAGCGACTGGCGTATAGCGCTAGGCTTTCAGGCACTATTCAAATTGCCTGACAAAGCGGATATAGGTCAGCTAGGTTGACCTATATGAAAATCGTCTGGGGAGGCGTGACTTGACCCTTATGAACCTCTTGGCTTCGCGCTCGTCGCGCATGAAAGCCTCCGAAATCCGCGAGCTCTTGAAGCTGCTCGACCAGCCGGACATCATCTCGTTTGCCGGCGGCATCCCCGATCCGGCGCTGTTTCCGGCCGATGCGATCCGCGATGCCTATGCCGAGGTGCTGGGTGGCGCGGAGGCAGGGGCTGCGCTGCAATACCAGGTGTCCGAAGGCTATCTGCCGCTGCGGCGCTGGATCGCCGGCCAGATGGGCAAGCTCGGCGTTGCCTGCGACGAGGCCAACATCTTCATCACCTCCGGCTCGCAGCAGGCGCTGGATTATCTGGGAAAACTGTTCCTGTCGCCCAACGACACCGCGCTGGTGACATGGCCGACCTATCTCGGCGCGCTGCAGGCGTTCAACGCCTATGAGCCGCGCTATGACCGGCTGCGGCCGGAAGGCGGCAACATGACGCCCGATGCCTATCGCGCGGCGGCAGCCGCAAATGGCGGCAAGGTCAAATTCGCCTATCTGGTGCCGGACTTCGCCAACCCGACCGGCAACACGCTGGACAAAAAACAGCGCGAAGCGGTGCTCGACCTTGCCGGCGAGCTCGACATCGCCGTCATCGAGGACGCCGCCTATCGTGCGCTGCGCTATGACGGCGAGGGCGTGCCGCCGATCCTGGCGCTCGACTGCGCGCGCTCCGGCGGCATCGACAAGGCGCGCACGCTCTATTGCGGCTCGTTCTCGAAGATCCTGTCGCCCGGCATGCGCGTCGGCTGGGTGTGCGCACCGCGCCATGTGGTGGAAAAACTCGTGCTGATGAAGCAGGCGTCCGACCTGCACAGCCCGTCGATCAACCAGATGGTCATGCACCGCGTCGCCGAAGCCGTGTTCGACGGCCAGGTCGACAAGCTGATCGGGGCTTATCGCGAACGCCGCGATGGCCTGCTTGGCGCGCTGGAAGCCAACATGCCGGAAGGCGTGAGCTGGAGCCGACCGGAAGGCGGCATGTTCGTCTGGGCGACGCTGCCGGAAGGGGTTGATGCCACCGCGCTTTTGGCACGCTCGGTGAAGGAGGCGCGCGTTGCCTTCGTGCCCGGCAACGCTTTTTACGCCGACGGCACCGGGCGCAACACGCTGCGGCTGTCCTTCACGCTGGCCGACCGCCGCGCGGTGAGCGAGGGCATTCCACGGCTGGCCGCGCTGTTGAAGGGATAAGTTCCGCGCCGCCGTGTCAGGGGCCGCTATGCGTGCCCTTGATGGCGTCGCCTTCGAGCTTGGTGAAGGGCACGAAGGACAGCGTGCCGCCATTGTAGATGTCGGCGCGCGTGACCTGGAACATCCCGTCCGCTTCCTGATGCTTGGTGACTTTCAGCACATGCTGGGCGCCAGGCGGGCCAACCGGGATGACCATCATGCCGTTCGGTTTCAGCTGCTGCAGCAGCGGCGGCGGGATGTGGTCGATGCCGCAGGTGACGATGATCTTGTCGAACGGCGCTTCTTCCTGCCAGCCATAGTAGCCGTCGGCGTTGCGGGTGGTGATCGCCTTGTACTCGGAATAGCCCTCGGCGATCAGCGCGTCGTAGAGCGCGCGTGTCCTTGCCGCCAGCGGCTTGATGATCTCGATCGAGAAAACCTTGTCGGTGAGGTTCGACAGATAGGCCGACTGGTAGCCCGAGCCTGTGCCGATCTCGAGCACCTTGTCACCGGGCTTTATCTCCAGCGAATTGGTCATGCGCGCGACGCTGTGCGGACCGGTGATCGTCACGCCATAGCCGATATCGAGATAATGCCATTCATAGGCACGGCCGAGATTGGCCTTGGTGACGAACGCCTCGCGCGGCGTCATCAGGTAGGCGCGCTTGTCGCGCTGGTCCCAGACATCCTTGTGGGCGAGCAGGGCCTGGAAGCGATCCCAGCGCTGGCCGAGGAAGCCGACATCCTCGCCCCGGTTCTTCTTCATCCAGTCGATGAAGCCGGCGCGGCTGTCCATCACCGGCATGGCGTTGGGATCATAGGCGGTCGGCACATTGGCCATGGCGGGTCTGGCCAGCAGGGTGCCAGCGATGCCGAGCAGGACTTGCCGGCGGTCCATGCGCAAGCGCTTGCTCCTGACCTCGATGCGCATCTGTCGATCCTTCATGGCAGCGTACCGCGCTGCTGACAGGCTCAGCCGAGCATCGTCCCGATCCGACGGTTTGACAATTGGGCGGTCCATACAATTCGGTAAGATCACCGAAAGGGGGAGTTCATGGCCAGGGTCAACCCCTGCTGTGCCGGGCTCAGCACGCCGCGACTGTCCTTCACGCTGGGCGTATCGGTCAGGGTGATGGAGCCGCTGCTGAAGGTTTCCTATGCTGGCACGTTCACCAGCTGCCGGAGCCTGGAAAGCCTGGTGCGCGCCAACTGGCGGACCGGTTTCTCGAACTCCTCCTCGCCGGTCTCGACAACGAAGACCAAAGTCTTGAAGTCGAGCATGAACTCGTCGATTGCTGCGGCAACCTCCTGCGATCTGCCCTTGAACCGGCGCAGCAAGGCGTTCGCTTCGTCGATGCCATCGCCGCCGGCGCTATCGAGCAGCGCTTCGAGCCTCTGAAAGCTGTCCAATTCAAGTCCTCCCAACCGCGCCAGAAAACTCGGCCGGGAGTGGAAGGTTCCAGTGGAACGTGGTCCCGCGAAAAGAAATCGCTGTTGCCGTTTGAATTCCGTGGATTTGAACGAGCCGCCGGCATTCTTTTGTTTCGGGTGGAACCTCTGCGGTCAATAAAAGTTGTCACCACGTCTGATCCCCCGTCAGACACTGAAAGCTGAATATCAGCTTTCCAAAAGCCCGCCGGACCCCCCCTCCCGGCGGGTTTTCGTTTGCAAGGTGAGACCCCGGCGGCTTGCGGTGGATGGTGCTTTGCGTTGCCAGATCGGTGGCGCCGATGCTAACCGTGCAAATGGCGGCGGAAATCGGCAACGAGGCAACGCGCGCCAAAAATTGCTCAATAGAACGCCTGAACTGACATCCATTAGCTTACCGTCGAGGACTATTTTTTATGCAAAACCCAACCAGGGCGATCTGTGCCGCCGCGCTTCTACTTGCGGCTGGGGCCACCGGTCTGCCAAGCACATCATCTATTGCTTATATTTCGTCTGCGCGGGCTCAGGAGGAATATCTTCCGACCGAGAAGGACTTTGTCGGCAAATGGAAACTCAGCGGCGGAGCCATCCGGCCGCCGCGCGACATGACGGATGCGCCGACGCCGGAACAGGAGGCGGCGGCCGCCGAGTTCCAGCAGACGGTGACCGCCTTCTACGGTGCGTTCGACTATCTCGAGATCACCGCGGACGGCCGCTACAATTTCCATCAGCCGGGCGACCCGACATCGGGGCCTTGCGTCTGGTGCGGGACCTGGTCCTTCAGCAAGAGTTCGCTGTGGCTCAAGCTGGATACGGCGCCCAGGCTCGATATCTATGCCAAGGACGGCGATATCCAGATGACCTACACGGCCGAACTCGACGAAAAATCGAAATATGCCTGGCTGGTTTTCGGCTGGACGAAGGCTGAGTAAGCGGGGCCTGGCGTTGCACTGGGGATTGGATTGGTTGGCGGCCTGTTTCGCGGCTCGCCTCGTGGAGCATCGTTCGGGTTTGGCCGAAGCCTGCCAAGGTCGTCATCCACGGGCGGAGCAGCCGCGTAGCGGCGTCGCGGAGACCCGAGGATCCATGCCGCGACCTTGCTGACGGGTGCAACGGAGCAGAATTCTGGACCGCGGCAACGCTCCGGAGTCCCGGCATGGATCCTCGGGTCTGCGCTGCGTCGCTGCGCTCCTTGCTCCGCCCGTGGATGACGAAATGGTGGATGCCTCCGCTCATCGCGGAGGTATGCTGGACGCGAATTTTGAAAACAGGCCTAACCAGCTTTTCATCAATCTCGTATTCTCGTATACGAGATTGATGCGAGCAGCCCGAGAAATTCATGAACCCGTTGCCTGAAACCGTGCCGTTCTTCAGCCAGTGGGAAACGCCCGATATGACGCTGGCCGTGCTGGCCGATGGCGCCGAGGCAGCACTCAGGCGCGATCCGTTGTGGCGGGGATCGGGTGCAGAAACGCTCGACGAATACGCGGTCTGGGCCGCCAATATCTGTGGCATGGCGTGCCTGAAAATGATCCTGGCGACGCGGGGCGAGATCGTGCCGACGATCGAGCTGGCAAGGCGCTGCACTGGATATGGCGGCTATGTCGTCAGTGAGGGCTCGATCAAGGGGCTGATCTACGCGCCCTTCGTCACCTTCGTGCAGGCGGAGTTCGGCCTGCAGGCGCAGGTGATGACCAATGTCGCGACAGCGGACATTCCGGCGATTCTCGGCCGATCGCGGTTCTTCATCGCTTCGGTCAGCAGCGCGATCCGCTGGCCCGAACGCGAGCCGCCGTCGAAGGGCGGCCACCTGGTGCTGGTGACGACGGCGTCGGATGACGGGTTTCGCTTTCACAACCCGTCCGGCCATACCAGTGCCACACAAGAAAACGCAGTGTTGGCGCCATCTGATTTCGACCGCTTCTTTGCCAATCGCGGCATTGCCGTCAGCATTTGATTTCGAGGGATTTTCGATGAAGGACAAGATCAGGGTTGCCATCCTCTATGGCGGGCGCTCGGCAGAGCATGACGTGTCGCGGCTGTCGGCGGCGAATGTGCTGAAGGCGATCGACCGGACGCGCTACGCGGTGGTGCCGATCGCCATTTCCAGGGACGGCAGATGGCTGCTGCAACCGTCGTCCGGGACTGCCGGCGACGGGGCAGGGGCACCGGTGTCGGAGGATGGCGTGGAGGTTGCGCTGCTGCCCGGCGGCAAGGGCCGGCTGGTGGCTGTCAACAAGAGTGGCGAACAGCTTGACCCGGTCGATGTCGTCTTTCCCGTGCTGCATGGACCGTTCGGCGAGGATGGTTCGGTGCAGGGTTATGCCGAGGTTGCCGACGTCGCCTATGTCGGTTGCGGCATCCTGGCTTCCGCCGCCGCCATGGACAAGGATGCCGCCAAGCGGTTGCTGCGCGAGGCCGGGCTTGCCGTTGCCCGCTCCGTCACCATGCGGCGTGGCGAGCCCGTGGCCTTCGAGGATATCGCGGCGCGTCTAGGCCTGCCGGTCTTCGTCAAGCCGGCGCGCCAGGGCTCGTCCTTCGGCGTGAGCAAGGCGGCCGACAGTGCCGGCTTCACCGCGGCGGTCGCGGCGGCGTTCCGGCACGACAGCAAGCTGTTGGTGGAGGAATTCGTCGCCGGCCGCGAGATCGAGTGCTCGGTGCTGGAGCGGGCCGATGGCTCGCTCACCGTGTCGCCGCCCGGCGAAATCATCCCGGCCGACAAGCATGGCTTCTACACCTACGAAGCGAAGTATTTCGACGCCGACGGCGCGGTGATCAAGGTGCCCGCCGATGTCCCGGCTGAAGTCGTAGCCAGGACAAACGAGATGGCCACGCAGGCTTTCCGGGCGCTCGGCTGCGAAGCCATGGCGCGCGTCGACTTCTTCCTGCGCGCCGACGGCTCGCTGCTGGTCAACGAGGTCAACACGCTGCCCGGCTTCACCGACATTTCCATGTACGCCAAGGCGCTGGCGGCGATCGGCATTGGTTATGGCGAGGTCATCGACGTGCTGATCGAGCACGCGCTGGCGAGATATGGGGCGCGCTGAGCCAAAGCCTGCATTAGGCCGTCGCATCCGGCCACCTCACACCCGTCAACTCCCGCGACACATCCCACAGCCTTGCGGCGACAGCTCTGTCTCGTGCGTGCTTGCCGATCCTTGCCTCGCCGACCGCGCCTTTCATTTCGAACAGGCCTTGCGGGCCATAGTAGCCGGCCGGTTTCGCATCGGGCGCGGTCGCCGCAAACAGCGTCGGCAGCGCGCCCTCGGCGGCCGACTGGGACAGAACCGGCGCCAGCAGCACGCCAAGCCAGTCGAACGGTGACGACCGGCCGTTCTGGCCCATGCGCGGGCCGCTGGTCTGCAGATCGGTGAGGGCGTAGCCGGGATGTGCGGCGTTGCTAAGCAAGCCCCAGTCCTTGGCATCGCTGCGGCGCTGCAGTTCGAAAGCGAACAGGATCATGGCCAGCTTGGACTGCGCATAGGCGGCCCAGGGCCGGTAGCGCTTGCGCCATTGCAGGTCGTCGAAATGGATCGCCGCCTGGATGCGATGGGCGCCGCTGCTGGGATTGACGACGCGCGTCTTCTGCCCCTGGCGCAGCAGCGGCAACAGGCGTCCGGTCAGGGCGAAATGGCCGAGATAGTTGGTGCCGAACTGCAATTCGAAGCCGTCGGCGGTTTCGTGGCGGGTCGGCGGGGTCATCACGCCGGCATTGTTGACCAGCAGGTCGATCGCCTCCCATTCGCCGGCGAGCTGGCCGGCGAAGGCTTCGACCGAGGCAAGGTCGGCGAGGTCGAGATGGGCGTAGCGCACTTTGGCACCCGGGACAGTGGCCTTGACGCGGGCCAGCGCATCCTTGCCCTTAGCTTGGTTGCGTCCAGTCATCAGCACGTCCGCGCCGGCCTTTGCCAGCGCCAGCGCGGTCTCGTAGCCGAGACCGCCCGTGGCGCCAGTGATGACCACCTTGCGTCCCTGCTGGGGCGGGATGTCCTGCGTCGTCCACGTGCTCATGATTGCGCCCCCACATGCAAGGCGTCGCTGCCGAGGATCAGGTGAACCGCCGCCTCGGTAATATCGCGCCCGAGTCCGCGGGCGCTGCCGGTAATCAGCCAGACTTTCGACATTGTCTTATCCTTTCAGGGAGTTGTCATATAAAAGAGTGAGTAGGCACTCATTTTTTCGGTTGAATTGATGCTGTCTTTCGCTGGTCTGCTTCGGTGCCGTTTCTGCCTTGGATCGCTACTTCGAGATGCCGTTCCAGAAGAAGGCGAAGCCGGACTGCTTGTAATGTTCGCGTCGCCCCGGATCGCGGGCGATGAATTCAAGCGTCGTCTCCGCCAGCGCTTCGAAAATGCCGCCGGCAAAGGTCATCGAACAGCCTTTCAGCGCACCTTCGGCGAGGCTTTCCTCGATCATCCCACTGATGTCGGCAAACGCAGCGTTGCCCTGCTGCTTGCTTTGTTCGGTGATCCGCTCGGAGACGGTGAGCTGGCGCATGGCCTTGCGCTTCATCGGAAACTTCGCGCCCCAGTCGATGAAATTGTCCCAGACGTGACGGTTGCGCTCGCGAATGCTGGCTTGCGACGGATACGACGTCAGCAGGGCCCTGCCGAGATCGGCCTTGATCTCGAGATAGAGCTGGTTGAGCAACTCATCCTTGCTGGTGAAATAATTGAAGAGCGTGCCTTCGGAGAGGCCGGCATCCCTGGCGATCTTTGCCGTGGCCGCGCCGGTCCCTTGCGTCGCCACCAAAGCGGTGGCCGATGCCAGGATTGCGTCGCGCTTTTCTTCGCTGAGGGGACGGGCCATGTTGGAACCGGTTTGAGTGAGTGATCACTCATTTATGGCGACGCTTTGATTTTGTCAAGGGCAGGAGGAGCCATTCGGATTGTTGCACGTTGGGGTATCGGCGCCTTGCTTTTGGCGAAGGTTGCACGCCGGCTCAATATATCAGACCATGGCCGGCGGCAGGGGGAGACATCAAAGAGTGGCCAATCGTAGAAACGGGACGGCGTCTCCAGCGCATGGGCTGGATGCGATTCTTGCGGCGGCAGCACCCCACCCACGAACCGTGTTGCCCAATGTGGCGACCACCGTCACGACGGTGGCGGCGCTCTATTTCGGGCGCGAGGTGTTCCTGCCGATCGCCATCGCGCTGCTTTTGACCTTCGCGCTGGCGCCGCTCGTTTCGGCGCTCAAACGGGTCGGCATTCCCCGGATCGCCGCCGTCATCGCCAGTGTGCTCGGCGCCTTCGCGGCCCTTGCCCTGTTCAGCTTCATCGTCGCCACGCAGGTCAGCGAACTGGCGCAGAACATCCCGGTCTACCAGACCAACATCCTGGCCAAGATCCGCTCGCTCAAGGAAACCGGCGTCGGCGGCGGGATCATCGCCAGATTGAGCAAGGTGGTCGAGCGCGTCGGCCAGGAGATCGACAAGCAAGACGCCACGCTGCCGGCGGCCACGCCGGACAAGCCGCCGCGCGAGCCGGTGCCGGTCGAGATCGTTGCGCGCGAAAGGCCGCTCGAAGTCCTGCAGAACATCGTCGGCCCGCTGCTCAGCCCGCTCGGGTCGGCGGGGCTGATCATCGTCGTCGTCATCTTCATGCTGCTCGAGCGCGAGGATCTGCGCGACCGCTTCATCCGGCTTGTCGGCTATGGCGACCTGCACCGCACCACCGAGGCGCTTCGCGATGCGGGCAAAAGGGTCGGCCGCTATCTGCTCATGCAGTTGGTCGTCAACATTCTCTACGCCATACCGATCGCGATCGGGCTTTGGATCCTCGGCATTCCCAATGCCCTGCTGTGGGGGCTGCTGGCTCTGGCGCTGCGTTTCGTTCCCTATATCGGCCCGGTCATCGGCGCGCTGCTGCCATTGTTCCTGGCGCTGGCGGTGGCCCCCGGCTGGGAGCTCGTCGCGTGGACGGCCGCTTTGTTCGTGGTGATGGAACTGGTCACCGGCAATGTCGTCGAACCCTGGCTCTACGGATCGCGAACCGGGCTGTCGCCGCTGGCGATCATCGTCGCCGCGATCTTCTGGACGTGGCTGTGGGGGCCGCTCGGCCTGGTGCTGTCGACGCCGCTCACCGTCTGCCTGGTGGTGCTGGGCAGGCACGTGCCGCAGTTCGAGTTCCTCGACGTGCTGTTCGGCAACGAGCCGGTGCTGGAACCGCATGCGCGGCTCTACCAGCGGCTGTTGGCTGGCGATCCGGAAGAAGCGACCGACCATGCCGAGGAGATGCTCGAGGAGAAATATCTGGTCGACTTCTACGACAAGGTCGCCATTCCGGCGCTTCTGCTGGGCGAGCGCGACCGCGTGCGCGGCGTCATGGGCGACCTGCAAAGACGGCAAGTGGCGGCGAGCGCGCTGACGCTGGTGGCCAATCTCGACGACGATGCGAAAGAGGAAGCCAGTGAGGAGGATGCCCCGCACGTCGCAGGAGAGGCCGGGGAGGCGGGCGAGGCCGGCGATGGCGCCGGCGAGGCCATGGCCGAGCTGCCCGACGGCACCGGCCTGTCGGTACTTTGCGCCGGCGGGCGAGGCGAACTCGACGATGCCGCCGCCGCGATGCTGGCGCAGGTGCTGGAAGTCCAGGGCGCGACCGCGTCGAAGGCAGGCTTTGCCGACATGGAGCCGTCAAGCATCCGCGGCCTCGATCTCGAAACCATCGACACCGTGGTGGTCGGCTTCCTCAACCGCGATTCCGTCAAGCACGCCCGCTTCCTGGTGCGCCGGCTGAAGCGGGCGAAGGCCGCACTGCGGGTGGGCATCGTGTTCTGGTCGGAAACCGGCAACGACGACAAGGAAGCGGCCGCCAAGCTCGCCCATGACATCAACGCGGATTTCGTCGCGCATGGCATGGTGGACGCGGTGACAGGCGCGCTGTCGAGCGAGCCGGCGGTGGCGTTGAAGCTGGTCGCCAAACGGCGCGCAAGACGGCAGCGGGCAGCGCCGAGGAAGGTGGCGGCCGCGGCGGCGGGTTAGGGGCATAGCTCGATCAGCGCAAGCGACCCTGGTTAGAGCCTGAGCCCCTCGGTTGGGCTCCGTCACGCCTGGGCGGAGCTGACACTACCGCTTTGCGCCGCAACTTGGGCGTAGTGACCAATTTGCGGCCCCCAAAATCAGGTATCTGAAGGCCGCAATCCAGATCCATGCGTTGAGGCCGAGCCAGGATCAATGTGTCCCGACCTCCTGATGGTTTCACCAAGTGATCAGGGGCGATTTGCGCAGCCACGTATCCGCGGTGAGTTGCTGAACGACGAAATCCGCGACATCGGCTCGGGCGATCGTCCCGCCATGGACGCCTGACAGGTCGGTCAACGCCTGGATGCCGCCACGCCCCGGCTTGTCGTTGAGCACCGTCGGCCGAACGATGGTCCAGTCGAGCGTGCTGCCCCGGATGGCATCTTCCTGGCGATCCTTGTCTTCGTAAACCTTCCGCAGCATGAGGGGCAGGAGGAGCCTGTCAAAGAAAAAACCGCCATGGCCGCGGCTGTCGCCGGCACCGAGGCCAGTGATGCAGATCAAACGGTGAATATTCTGCTTCGCCATGACATCGACCAGCGCGCGCGTCGCTGTCGAGAGCAGGGTCACCTCCCGGAACGGGCTCATGGCGGTGCCCAATGAACTGACGACGGCATCACAACCCGCGATGGCGCTGGTTAGCGCGGCAGCATCGCGGGCGTCGCCTTCGACGAGCTCGGCGCCGGTGAGGTCCTCGGCCTTTGCCTTGGAGCGGACGAGGGCTACCACGTCGTGTCCCTCTGCGATGGCCTTGCTGACAATCAGCCGGCCGGTTGCGCCTGTGGCGCCCAATACCAGAATTTTCATTTCAAGCCTCCGAAGGTGTGTTGTTGGACGGGGAAACATCGGTTAGCCGCTGCCGGAGGAAGGCACCGATGGCGTCCACCGACTGCTCGGCCGCGAGGAAGTGGCCGAGGGAAGACTGGAAGACATGTGGCATGCCTTCCCAGATCGACAGCGTGACCTCCACGCCTGCCGCTCGCGCCCGGTCGGCGTAGCGGATGGAGTCCGTCAGCAGCAATTCGTCGTCTCCGACATCGATGCGGATCGGTGGCAGGCTGTTGAGTTCCGCGTAGAGCGGCGAGGCCTTGGGGTTCGTGGCATCCTGGCCTTGAAGATACATATCCGCGAAGGCCTGGAGTACGCCGCGTGTGAAGATCGGGTCCGCCTCTGCCCTGGTCTCGAAGCTGTCGCCGGTGAGTGCAACGTCGGTCCAGGGCGACATCACCGCCGCCCCTGCCGGTCGTACCGCTCTCTGTGTCTTGTCAGCGGCGAGAATCGACAGCAGTGCCAGCGTCAAACCGCCGCCGGCAGAGTCACCGACAACCACGATCCGTTCGGCACCCTCCGCGACGAGACCGCGATAGGCGGCGACCGCATCGTCGATCGCAGCGGGGAACGGATGCTCGGGCGCAAGCCGGTATTCCGGGACAAACGTATCGGCGCCAACACGCGCGGCGATCTGACCCGCGAAACTGGTGAGCGCCTTGGCTGAGCCCAGCACATAGCCACCACCATGAAGATAGAGCACGCGTGCGCCCGGTCGTGCGTTCGGCAGCCGAAGCCAGAAGCCGGCAATGCCGCCGACCGTCGCTGGTTCAATCCGCACATCCGCGGCGGCGGGCGTGGCGGCAAACATGGCGTCGAACATCGGCCGTGCCTCGGGCCCGAGCTTTTCACCCTTGTGGGCCGAGGCGGCCTGTCGCATCGCGGCCACCGCTGGAGCGTCTTCAGGCGAGAGGGATTGGATCGTCATCATGGCAGGTCTCCTTGGTTGGGGGGTAAGGTGCGGGCTCAGCCATTCGCCCACTGGATCGCGGCATCCCTGGCAAAAGCGGCATAGGAGCGGGGCGCGTGGCCGAGCAATTTGGTCAAGCGCTCGATGTCGTCAGTGGTCGCCACCGCGCCTTCCGTCTGATACCGGTTGAACATCAGGCGCAGGTCGAGCGCATGCCAGGCGGGCAGCATGGTCTTCGTGCGCTGCTCCATGGCGACGAGATCGTCGCCGCCATGGCGGATCACGCGACCGAGGGCCTCGCTCCAGATGGCGGCGATGCCTTCGCCGGTCAGGCTGTCTGGACCAACCAGGGCGTAGGTCTCGCGGCCGAGTGGCGTTGCTGCCTGTTCACGGCGAACGAGTTCGATCGCGGCGGCCTCGCCGATGTCTCTGATATCGACCATTGAAATACCCTTCGAGCCGATCGGCGCGCCATAGACGCCGACGTTCAGAAGCACGTCCTTTTGACGAAGATCGTTCTGGATAAAGTAAGCGGGCCGCAGGATCGTCGCAGGCAGGTCGAGCGCCTCGATCATGCGCTCGACCGTGTACTTGCCCGCAAAATGCGGCACGTCGGCATAGGCATCGCCGCCGAATACCGAGAGATAGACGATGCCCTTGATGCCGGCCTCGCGGGCGACTGTCAGGGTCTGCATGGCCTGGGTCAATTCATCGGCGACGTTCGGCGCGAGCAGGAACAATGTGCTGACGCCTTGCAGTGCCGCGCGGACCGAATCCGGATCAGCGAGGTCACCGCGGACCGCCGTCACGCCTGAGGGTAGTTGCGCCGTGTCAGGGGAACGCGTCAGGGCGCGAACCTCTACATTCCGCCCCTGCAGGTGGGAAAGGACCTGGGAGCCGATCGTCCCGGTGCTGCCAGTTACCAAAATAGCCATTGTGAAAACTCCTTGTGATTTCTGTTCTGTCCCTGAGGAAGATAGACGTTCCAACTGTGAGTGGGAGATGGCATAATCGAGATAGGTTGTCTCAATATTGGAACATCATGATGAATTTAGAGGCCCTGGCAGACTTCAACCTCGTTGCCGCCCATGGCGGTTTCGGCCGTGCCGGTCGCGTTTCTGGGCGATCCAAGGCGACATTGTCTCGCCATGTGAGCGAACTCGAACATAGCCTTGGTGTGAGGCTGATCGAGCGTGGACCCCAAAGTCTGCGACTGACGGACGAAGGTCGAGCGCTTCACGAGCGCACCGATGGATTGCTGTCGGAAATCGCGGAGGCGGGAGAGGCGATTGTCTTGGGTGCGTCGACCCCGAGAGGCAGGCTGCGGGTGAGCGCTCCCATGGTTTTCGCACATGTGGCGCTTCCCATGATCGCCACCCGTTTTGCTCTCGCCTATCCGGAGGTCAAGCTTGAGATTGTTGCCGAGGATCGCAAGGTCGATCCGGTCGAGGATGGCTATGACCTTGTTATCCGGATCGATCCTTCACCGGATGAGCGTCTCATCGGCCGCCGTTTTCTCGATGACGAGCGCTTGATCGTAGCTTCACCTGACATGCCGCGCCCTCAGCCGGCGCCGGGCGGTGGAGCGAGCACCGTAAAGGCAGTCTTGCTGAGTGCTACTCCGCCGACTGTTGTTTGGCGCATGAAATCCGATCTTGAGGACGAAGTCCTTTTCAAGCCCGAGCCGATCCTGCGCTTCTCTTCTCTGCTGATGGTGCGCGATGCCGTCCTGGCAGGTGCGGGCGCGGCGTTGCTTCCGAAGCTTCTTGTCGCAGCCGATATCGAGGCGGGCCGGCTCGTTTGCTGGGGAACTCATGCCGGTCCGCCTGTGGAAATCTGGGCGCTCCAAAGCTCGCGACGTCTCGTCGGTGCGAAGGTTCGCGCTTTCCTGGAGGTGATGGAGCGGGCGTTTCCTAGCAAAGTTTTCGTTCCTCCACCCTGAACAAGAACCGGTTCTGCCGGCCGTCAGCGTTGGGGAAGAGGACTGTCCTTCAACGCACGTATTGCATGTATCTCGGGAACGGCGCGGATGGCGCCTTTCCTGCAATAACGGTGAACCAAGGGGCGGCTGCGCTGCCGCTGGTGGTCGGCGCTGGTCGATACGATGACCAAGGGCGTCGGGGATGGCTGCTCCTTGCTATGTGAGCTCCGCCCGTCCGCTACCTGCCCAGATCGAGACGTTGAGAACTCTGCGGCAAAGCGCCCGCTTCCAGCCCCATTGCCCCTTGTGATGAATGTAACGAGCCGGTGAACCTTACCGATCCACCATCGCCATCGCTCACCATAGCGTGGGCCGGCGATCTTCCCTGACGCCAGCGCCTCATCCAGCGCTGTCATCTCGGCTGCGTCGAGATTGCCGGCGACTAACGAAATCGCAGCTCGTCGGCGGGGGCTTCATCACCGCTTAATCAATGATTGCGGCGGCGAGCACCCCGCTTCGTCCATCAGACCCAAGGCAGAGGAATCCATGCCTCGGGCCGACACGCACTTAAGGTCAGTTCGAAAGACTACTGCCCCATCCCGAATTTGTATGTGACGCGCGCCATCACCGCGTCAATCTTGGCATCTGTCCGATAGGTCTCCTGATTTGCTCCAAGAGTACCATCATCAAACACGTTGTTGCCGGTGCTGGTCTTGGAGCCGAGATCGATATGGGTGTAATCCACACCCAGTGATATGTTGTCGGTAACGGCATAATCGAGCCCGGCGCCGAGCGCGTAGCCGCTTTGCCAATCGTTCTTCTCGTATGTGACCAAGGCATCGTTGTCGCGCGCTGTGAATTTTACCTTGCCGCCGGCATAGCCGGCCTTGGCATAGATCAGCACCCGGTCGAAAGCATAGCCGATGCGCCCCACGGCGGTGACATAGTTGGAGATCTTGCCGGTTTCCGTGTCGCTGTCCGGGAAGTAGGGGCTGACGATGGTCTTCTTTATGCCGGTGGCGGTCCAGGTCACTTCGCCACCCAGGACGAACTGGTTCCACTGATACTGCGCGCCAATGTGAGCACCACCAGCAACGCCTGCTTTGTTGAAGTCGAAGCCCTCAGTGCCGGCAGGAACCAGATCTGTGAAAAAGCCACCGTTAGGTTGCGTTTCGTCGGTTGCGGTAATGTCGCCGTTTGCTACGCCAAGATGTCCGCCTGCATAGAAGCCGCTCCAGTCGTAAGCCGAGCCGACGATGGGGCTCGCCATATCGGCTGCCGAGGCGCCGCTCGCGCCAAGCCCGGCAACCGCAAGAATTGCAAGAAATTTGTACACTGACTTCTCCCGTTCCCTAAAACCCTCAATCGGAACAGTATGTCAAAGCGCGATACTTTGCTGTGCTATTTTAGCCTCAGTTGCCAAAAATGATGGCAGACGAATTGTTCATGACAATTTGTTTCATGGCAATGCTGTGCAATCAGCTCTCGGCTTTGACGCGTGAACAGACCGAGTTTACTTGCGAAATACCGGACTTCGCATGTCTCCGCTTGGTGCCGAGGTTCGGCACGATGTCAAAGTTGCTGCTCTTGCCGAGCAACCAGGTCAGATCAATCTGGCCTGGCTTGTCGCCCAGGGCGGTTGCGACGGCGTGCACCGGGAGCGGTCGATCTCAGGACACGGCAGCCGCCGACCAGGCTCGTAAGGTGTTCATGGGCGCCAAAAACCAATTGCGAAGCTCAGGCGAAATAGCTTACAACTGATTGCACAATGCAATCAGATTTCGCTCGAATACGGCGCGCGAGGAAAGGGCGTGAGCATGGCCATGCTTGTGTTCGGAATGAACCAGTCGCTGGACGGTTATGTCGACCATACGGGATTCGCGCCAGGCCCTGCGCTGTTTCGCCACTTCGTCGAGGAGGCGGAGCGGCAGGCGGGCAGTGTGTACGGTCGCCAAATGTATGAGATCATGCGTTACTGGGACGATGATCGTCCCGAATGGAATGCGGATGAACACGCCTTCGCGGCGGCGTGGCGCAAGCAGCCGAAATGGGTCGTCTCGCGCACGTTGAAATCGGTCGGCCCTAACGCCCGGCTTGTCGAGGGTGATCTGGAGAGCGCGATCCGCGCGCTCAAGGCCGAGCGCGACGGGGAGATCGAAGTTGCAGGTCCGGGCCTGGCGCAAAGCCTTACCGAACTTGGCCTGATCGACGAGTATCGGATCTATCTGCATCCCGTCGTGCTTGGTGGCGGCAAGCCATATTTCGCCGGACCCCGGCCGCCGCTCCGTCTTACTGCTCACGATCGGATGGGCGGGGACGTGCTCAGGTTATCTTACGTTCCTGCTTGATCCCGTGGCTCGCCGGCGGGCCGGATGCCGGAACATACGAAAACCCTACCGATCGACCATCGCCATGCCGCGCTCGCCATAGCGTGGGCCGGCGATTTTTCCCGGCGCTAGCGCCTCATCCAGCGCGGCCATCTCTGCGGCGTCGAGGTTCAGCGCGGCGGCGGCGACATTCTCCTCCAGATATTTTCGCCGCTTGGTGCCGGGGATCGGCACGATGTCGACACCGAAATCGCTGCCTTTGCCGAGCAGCCAGGCCAGCGCGATCTGGCCTGGCTTGACGCCCTTGGCCGCCGCGATGTCGCGCACCTTGGCGGCCGCCTCGACATTGGCGTCGTAGTTTTCGCCCTGGTAGCGCGGGTCGTTGCGGCGGTAGTCGCTCTCGGGATAGTCCTCGGCACGCTTGACGTCGCCGGTGAGAAAGCCACGGCCGAGCGGCGAGAACGGCACCAGGCCGATGCCGAGTTTTTGGAGCAGCGGGATGATCTCGGGCTCCAGATTGCGCTCCCACAGCGAATATTCGCTCTGTACCGCTGAGACGGGAAAGACGGCATGCGCCCGGCTTATGTTGGCGGCACCTGCCTCCGACAGGCCGAAGAAGCGCACCGTGCCCTCGGCGACAAGCCTGCCGACCGCGCCCGCGACATCCTCCATTGGCACATCAGGGTCGACGCGATGCTGGTAGAGCAGGTCGATATGGTCGGTGGCGAGCCGGCTGAGCGAGGCTTCCACAACCTCGCGGATGTGTTGCGGCCGGCTGTCGACCCCGACCTGCTTGTCGTTTTCGATGCGGAAGCCGAATTTGGTGGCGATCGTCACCTGGTCGCGCTTGCCCTTCAGCGCCCGGCCGAGCAGGGCCTCGTTGGTGTAAGGACCATACACCTCGGCGGTGTCGAGGAAGGTGCAACCAAGTTCGATGGCGCGGTGCAGCGTGGCGATGGATTCGGCCTCGTCGGCCGGGCCGTAGGACTGGCTCATACCCATGCAGCCGAGGCCGATGGCCGAGACCTGCAGTCCCTGGCTGCCGAGTTTGCGTGTGACGAGCGTCATGGCCGCGGTTCTCCGGTTGGGATTCTGCAGCACCATATAGAGCGCGCGCTCAATTCCCAAAGCTGTTCGGCGCGGTCTCAACCGACTGTGATCGAGGGCGCGAGGCACCGGGCGGTCCAGGCCGGAAAGCGATCCGGCGTTAATTCACGCGTTGGAGGCGGCGTGGCGCTGGGGGACCCGTCAGGTCGACATTACTGGATCGAGGCCGGCTGCGAAAAGACGAGGGGGCTGATCGCTGGCTCTTCACCATCGACAATTTCGTTTCCAGACAGTGCCAGGCCATTGCCCAGGGCGTCGAATTCGATTGCCGCGCCAAGCAGTTGGGCCGCCTGGAGAACCAGATATTCAATGTCCTCAAGGGCGACGTTCTCGGCCAGATTCCTGACCCTGACCTGTTCGGCCGTCGCCGAAATGTTGACGATGCCTGCCGTCTTGAATGCCATTTCGACCGCTGAATGGACGTCGTCGCGCAGGCGCGTGGAGTAATCGTACCGCATTGAAACCTCCCAAAGGGAACGGTTTTCTGTTCAGGTTGGAGGATGCGCCCCAGGCATCGATCTGGCAAGTTAGATTTTCTAAATATCGGAATAAAATCAATTAGTTAGGATAGTTACAGGAATGTGCATCAGGCGTTTGATGCGCATCATGAGTTTGATGTGTGGAACGCTCACTGGCCGGTCTTGACGCGTAGTGAGAGCTATCCTAATTATAAGCCGAATGAGTTAGATACTAACTCACAGTATTTTTGGTCCTGAGCGAGGAGCGCGCACATGGCTGAACTGGAACGCCCGGAACGACTGCAGATCATGCTCACCACCGACGAATTGGCGGCGCTGGAAAACTGGCGCTTCGAAAAGCGCATGCCAAGCCGCTCGGCTGCGGTCAGGGAGCTGCTGCGGCGCGGCCTGTCCTCGGACGGGTTCCTGATGGCCGAGCAAGGTGTCAAATCGCAGGAGTTCGGTGTGCTGCCTGACGGTGAAGGCAAGACCAACGATCGGCCTTCGGAGTGAATCCAGCGTCGGTTGTGACGCGCCGCCTGTGCGAATTGCGCGGGGGGAGATTGCCTTGATCCGCTTGCGCGCTACCTCATGCAAATGAGCGACATCGTGGCGGCGGCAGCTGACATCGCAACAAGCAACCCGCAACAGACGGCGACCGCCGATGCGCGTCTCGCGGCCATCGTCGATTCCTCGTTCGATGCCATCATCAGCAAGGATTTGACCAGCATCATCACCAGCTGGAACCTGGCGGCCGAACGCATGTTCGGCTACAGCGCCGAGGAAGCGGTCGGCCAGTCGATCCTCATGCTCATCCCCGATCACCTCAAGAGCGAGGAGACCGAGATCATCAGCAGGGTCCGCGCAGGCGACCGCGTGGCGAGTTATGAGACGACACGAAAGCGCAAGGACGGAACGCTTATTTCCGTTTCGCTGACGGTTTCGCCGATCAAGAACGCCCATGGCGAGATTGTCGGCGCTTCGAAAATCGCCCGCGATATTTCCGCCGCCAAGGAGAGCGAGCGCCGCATCAGGCTCTTGATGCGGGAGGTCAACCATCGCGTCAAGAACCAGTTCGCGGTCATCCTGTCGATGGTCAGGGAGACGAGCAAACGCTCGAGCGATCCACGCGAATTCGAGGAACTGATCCGTGCCCGCATCATGGCGCTGTCGCGTTCGCACGATCTGCTCGTCACCTCGGAGTGGGCCGGCGCCAGCCTGTTCGACCTGATCCAGGAGCATTTGAAGCCTTTCGGCCGCGAGGAGCAGATCCTGCTCGCCGGCCCGGTTCTGACGCTGCAGTCGAATGCGGTGCAGAATCTCGGCATGGCTTTCCATGAGCTTGGTACGAACTCGTCCAAATATGGCGCGCTGGGCAGCGAAGACGGCAGGGTCGAGATCACTTGGACAATCGAGTCCGGCGCTCAGGGTGCCGGCGACAAGGGCTCCGGTGCTTCGGGCGGGCGTGAATTCCAGCTGCTCTGGACCGAGACATCCACGCCCCGTCCCGGCAGCGGCGACGAGAGCGCGCGCAAGGGGTTCGGCACCGTCGTCCTGCAGCGTGTGGCGCCGCAGTCGCTGGGCGGCTCGGCCGAACTCGAGCGCTCGCCCGGCCATCTCAGCTGGCGCCTCAGCGCGCCGCTGGCATCGATCATCGTGCCGCAAGCCGGCGTCGAGGCCGAGGACGGCACCGCGCTGGGCTTCGGCATCTGAATGCCCCGTGGGGCGGCGGGTTTCCCGCCGCCCCCGGCTTACCAGTCACCGATGATGCGGGAGATGCCTTTCGGCATCGACTTCTCCAAGGGTGAAGCTCTGGAAGCCCGGCATGAGCTGCCATATGGCTGCAAGGCCTATGATCAGATAGGCCAGGCGGGCCAGCATGGCGCCCCCAAGGGCTGTGCCGATTACGTCATAGCCGGTCACACCCATGGACAGCCAGTTGAGACCGCCAAGGATGATGAGGGCGAGCGTGACGAGGTTCATGATGCGCATAAACGCCTCCTGATGTTGCCTGACAAAAAGACGCCTGCAAAAAAACGCTTGCCGTTTCAGACGGTTCCATCGATCACGAGATTGTGAACGATGGTTGCGGTCCGTGAATGCGGCTCGGCCTACTCGACCAGTATGTGCGCCTCGCGCGCGGCCTCGATGAAAGCCTCCCTGGCGATATCGGGAGGCACATCGCCGCTTGTCGCCCGGCGGCAGGCGCGCAACGCGGACTGATGTTTGAGGCTGCCGGCATCGCGCCAGTGTGTCGTCAGCAATTCTATGGCCTGCTGCGTATTGGACAGATTGCGGGTGGCGCCGGCCACACCCACCGAAACCACCACGGGCTTGGAGAACCACGCAGTTTGCATTGGAACCTCAACAAGGTTGCTGCCACTAAACGCCTGTGGCGGCGCTAGGTTTCATCCCAGCCAGTCATTGTTGCGTGAGGCCGCCTGCTTCAGAGGATGTTGGTCGTTACCTCGACAATGATCGCGGCACCGTCCAATGTGCCGTCGGGGACATGCACGACGCGCGAGACCCGCAGGTCCTGGGGACTTCCGTCGACCGACAGCGAAACGCTTTCTCCAATCCGCGGCACCGCCTGGAAAATGGCGTCGGTGGCGTCCGGCCGGTTGTCGATGGATATGCGGCAATTGACGGTCATGGAATGTCTCCTGTGTCTGGCTACGCCCGGTGGTCAACGCAGGGTCGATGAAATGGTTTCAGGAGGACCGGTTCAAAGCCCCTGGGAAGCCCGCGGGAGGGCTGCTTCTTGCTCATAGGCTCGACCACGCTCAGCGCTTTCAAAGCGCGCAAGAAACGGCGGCCGGCACGAAGCTGGTTGGGCAAGCAGTGCACGGGCCTAGCCGGCCTGAGGCGGCTGATGGCTGACAATTATATTCGTTTGCGCTAATATATATGAAGTATGCAGACGAAGGAGGGTGGGGGCCGTCGATGATTGACAAACCGGCCACAACCTACGTCGTGAGCGTCTTTGAAAAGCCCACATGGCGTACGGTCTTGACCACGAAGGACAAGACCAAGGCCTTGGCGCTGGCGAAAGAGATCGGCGACAAGGTGCGGGTCGACGAGATCCCGCCGAAGCCAAAGAAGCGTTGAAGGCGCCCGCCAGGGACGGGCGCTGGAACTTCAGGCGGCGCCGAGAGTTGCTTTTGCGGCAGGGGTTCCAACGCTCCGGCAAGTCCCGCGATCCCTAGGGGCGCCCGCCGCCGCCGTGAATGGGGCGGCGGGTCTCTGCCGCAAAGCCTGATCACCCTATATTGCAATTGGATAAAATAACGGAACGTCCAATGGACGATACCGGAACCAAAGCGGTTACGTCAGACCTTTGTGGGAGGGCGCCAAGACCTTGGTCCCAATAGGAAAAGCCCGCCACAGGAGCGACCTGCAGCGGGCTTTCTAAGTGGCTACATCCCTGAGGAATCGACCGCTTGTGGTTGTACTGTGAACCACATGACCGCCTTAGCCTATGGTGTGATCGCGGAAGCCGGGCTTAGAGATCGGAGGGCGGCTTGACGATTTCCTGCAACTTTGTCGATGACGCACTCGTAGATCAGTTGGTCGCCCTATTGTTCCTTGTACCTGGGCGGCTGGCTCGCTGAGATTGCGTTGGGGTTTTCTCGGCGAGCCTGCGGCGGGTTTCAGTCCTTGTGCAGGACGATATACTGGCTGCTCACGGCATCCGCCCCTTTGCCCCTTGTGACGACAACCGTCCTGTAGCCGGCAGGCAGTGAACCTGTTGCGGACGGGTCGACCGAACGGCACCGCCCGACCATTTCCCCGTCAGGGGCGCCCGCGAGCCTGTCAGCCAATGCCAGATGGCATTCGTCAAGCGATGAAAAAATGGTGGGAGCCATATCAATCGGCTTGCAGACGGATGGGGCTCCAGCGTTGCAAGAGAGCAGAACCATCACCGCGGAAGTTACCAGATCCATTCTTGAAGCTCCATCATCATCGACACGATCCGTTCGATAGATGATCGCCGACCGGGTTCAACCAGTCCGAAGTCTTTCATTGCGGATGGCGGGATTGATCTCCACCAAGCTGTGCGTGGCCTCGACGAGACATCGCTGCGTGCTCAGCCTGGCGCGCCGCGCGACATTCTCGGCTACCATTTCTTCCGACTGTTCTATCGCGAGCTCGGTTCGTTTTAAGCGCTCGTTGGCGTTTTCCATGGTGTCCATGGGTTGTTAACACCTCGCAGGCCGATTCGTTCCGGCCCATCGATCACGCGGGCACGCTGTCTTTTTCACCGCTGACAAATAGAAGCCGAAAGCCAGGCTGCTACCGACGCGAAGGGCCAGCGAACACGCGCGCCTCGAGGCTTCCTGCGGCCCGACAGTCCCCGTTGGGGTGGGTTTGGTCTGACCGTCGGGCCTAACCGGCTAGGGCAAGCCGGCTGGCGTGACCGTAACATTAGCAAATCCGCAACAAAACCCGGAGCGGCCGTTTTCCCCCGGCTTGTCCCATTTCGGGACGGCGGTATTGGCACTGCTTTTGCGTCTGACAGCGTGCCGGTTGACCCCGGCCCTGATCGCGTACTCTGATCAGGTTGTAGGCTCGCCGGGCTCGAGGTTGTTGGGGTCTTCGTCCGGCGAGCTTGCCATCCACATGCTTCCTAGATGCGAAAAGCCCCGGCGCTGGGTGAGGCGCCGGGGCCTTTAGTCACATGTACGAGCTACATTCCATGTCCGCTTATGATGGTGCGCTAATCTGCTCAACAAACGGTAAGTTCGGCATGCAACTTGAAGCTGATCGGAAGCGAGATCGCGACAGGAAGCCGATCGTCGAAACACCAAACGGGGGACTTAGGACGGCGGCCCAGCGGCTTGGTTGCAAGAGGGACTGGCAGCGGAAAGCCGCTGGGCCTCGCCGGGCAGTGGCCTTGAGGACGGGCGCGCGTCCGGCTAGCTAATGTATATGCCTTTGCTAATATAATCGGGACTTATCAATATGAACGATGGAAGCAGCAAAAGGTGGAGCACAAGCCGGCCACAACCTACATCGTCAGCGTCTTCGACAAGCCGCACTGGCGCACCATCCTGACGACCAAGGACAAGGCCGAGGCTGAGGCGCTCGGCTCGTTCGTCGCCCCGAACGAAATCCTTGAAGCCGCCTTATTGAATTAGATGGGCCGCCTGTCGCAGTATAAATGCGCTTGTGCTAATATATTCTTGCGCGCTTCTCCCAAAAACAGGACAGAAGCAGAGGCGCTTGACAGGCGATGGTCCAGGACGGCGTTAGGGCGCGGATCGAAGAGTTCACGCCGAGGGTGAATGAAAATGGCCGGCGCCCAGTTGGGGTGGGCTTGGGATGACGCCGGCCAAGCGGACATCAGGTCCGCCGCAAGCAGATGCTAATATACCGAAGGCGATCCCTGCATATGGTGTGATCGCGGAAGCCTACATGTCGTTGTTGTCGATGATGCCGGCTTCGCCTTCGGGCAGCTTGTGATCTGGCGCAGGAGACTTCCTCAGCCTCGCGCCGGTACCTTCGCCATTGGTAATGTCGACATTGTGCGCCGCGTAGGCAGCTACAATCTTTGCCTTGGTAGTGTCGGTCGCTACCTGACTTTATTTGGTTCCCGCTCATGGGCTCGAACCACGATTCACGCCTTCAAAGGGCGCTGTCCTACCATTAGACGAAGCGGGAGAAGTGGAACGGTTATGGAGCCGGCACGGCGTGCCGTCAATTCGGGAAATTTTTGAGCGATTCTTCGCAGCGTTTCTTGCTCTAATATGGAAGTGACGTAAGCCACAACCCTATGTGCGCATTGGCTAAAATACCGGAACGTCCAACGAATGTTACCGGAACCAAAGCGGTAACGCCGGACCTTAGAAAGCAAGGCACAAGACCTTAGTCCTGCCGTCCTCCAGTTAAGAACGGAAGTTGATCGGCACGACATAGGGCCGCTGCGTCGAGGATCAATACCAGACTGGATTTGGGCTGATATGGTGTGAACGCGGAAGGCTTTTCGCCGCCAGGCGGCCCGGCTGCGCATTCCTTCGGGGAAAGAGCGGCCGGGCCATGCCGGGAAATGGAGAGCCCCCCGGCAATTAGAATATTCACGAAAGCTAATGTAACCGCAGCGTTGTCGTGTTGGGCCACCAGCTTGATGGAACATTAGTCGTCTCTAAAAGTTTGTGCCTCGCGGCAGGTGGTGCCCTCCATCGCCTGCCGAAGATCGGGCCTCCGATCGGCCCGCGCACCTCTGGCCGAGAGCGCGGGCTTTCAATCCAATGGGCGCCGGTGCGGCGGCCCCTCAATTCGGGAAGTTGTTGACCGGCTCTTCGCAGCGGTAGACCGGGCAGTGCCCATCGCGCGCTGGGATATAGGCCGACATCGGCACTTCCGGCCAGTCGCATTCATTGCCGAACTGCCTGACATAGCGGTCATAGGTGTTCGGGCCGGTGGTCAGCACCACGGCGCACGGCTCTGGATCATGGCTCGGATCTCGGCGCAGCTCATGCCGCGGCTGTCGGGCCGGGCTTCGGCCAACCCGGTTGCCGCGAGCACGGTGCCGAGGGTCGACAGGATAAGAAGGCGAGCGGACATGACGGTTTCTCTTTGGTTTGACGCAGCATGCATTGTCCCACAAAACCCATTGGCTGTCCGCCGGTTCCACGACAGGGGCATGGCGAGACGTGGCGCGAGGCCGGCGCGCAACCAAATCACGCGTCGCGCATTGCTGGGCATGGACAGCAGGAAACCTTACGAAACACCGCAATGGTGGCCGGGAAACGAAGGCCGCGAAGCCATGTGCTGTTCCTTCTGCGGCAGCCGCGACCACCGTTACGAGGATTGCCCGCAAAGAACCGATCCGCCAGATGTCTCGTTCGAGGACGACGCAGAACAATCTCGCTGATCAGGCCGCCGGCCCGTTAGGAAAATTTTCACCATATCAAGGTCGAACATGGCCGCGTGGGAGATCGGTCTCCACGGCTGAGGCGCGCTGTGCTGCGCCTCGGATACAATGACCTCAAGCTCTTCGGACATCGGCTAGATCCAGCCAACCTTTTGCGCAGTTGGGCGTTGTCCCTGCGAAGGCAAGGCCGCCCCGGGCGGCCGTGCAAGCAAAAGGAGGCCGAGATGAAACCTCTCGCCATCGCGTCGCTGATGCTGGCCCTGGCCGCGCCGGCAGCGGCGCAAACCCAGCAGAATCCGGCGCAGCAGAACCCGGCGCACCAGGCCGACAAATGCGGTGTGGAGACGGATCAAGGCAAGCAGCAGTCCGGCGGCGGCAATCTGACCGAAAAGCTCAACGATTGCGGCGGCGTGCTGAAGCCGCCGGCCACCGGTGATCAGGGCATGGCCGCGCCGGCGCCGGATGAAGGCAACACACCGGTGATCAAGCCGGGTGAAGTGCCGGCGCAGCCGCCGAAGCAGTAAAGGACCCTACGCGGCATTATCGCCCGACAACGGAACCTCGCATGACGCGAAACGTTTCTTTTACGAATTGAATTTGTAAAAGGATGGGACCGTGAGAGACATCGCCAGCACCGCCACGTTTCTTGCCTCGATCGCCATCGTCATCGTCTTGATGTTTATGGCGCCGAAGAGTTTCGGCTTCGATACTTCCCATAGGATCGTGAGCGGCGATCTGCCTACGAAATAGCAGGCAGCGGCTCGGCAAAAAAAGCAGGCGAGGATTTCGCCTGCTTTTTTTGGGGCGAGAACCCAGAACGCGATCACTTCCGGAAACGATGACTGTCTCTTGGGCTTCAGCGAACCAGCACGCCGGCGTGGTCGCACAGGGCCGTGAAGGCCTCCTGCGCCTGCGCCGCGGCGTCCTTGTTTTCCAGCGCCGCCTCGATCTTCTCGCGCGCCGCCTGGTAGAAAGGACCGCGACTGGCATGCGGCCAGTCGATCAGGATTTCACTGGCGTCCTGAAGCGTCGCCACCTCGCGGATCGTGTCCGCGCCATGCGGCTTGACCCGAATTGGTGACGACAGCCTGACATCGGTCATTACTGTTCCCGCTATTGGAGGATGTGGGCTTCGCGTGCGGCGTCGATCATCGCCCGCATCGCCTTTTCCGGCGGCGTCCAGCCGTCGAGCGCGTCGCGGCAACTGCGCAATGCTGCCCGGTATTGCCGGCCCTGGCCGGCGGGCCAATCGCCGAGGCATTCCAGGCCCTCCCAGGCGCTGCGCACCACGCGCTCGCGCTCGGAGGCAAATTTCAGGCGGATCGGTCGGGGAAACATCTTGTCGTTCAACTGAAGTCTCCGTGGCATGTCGCCCCCGAACGGCCGTTTTCAAACAACGGCATTCACAAGGGGCGCCGGATAACGCCGCCGGCAGGGGAGGGTTCCAGGCCCGAAAGATCAATTTTCAGTCGCGCGCGACGGCGTCCGACAAAGGTCCGTCCGCGACGGCGTCCGACAAAGGTCTCGGCGCCGGCGGATCGGCAGCTTCCGGCGTTTGCTGGTCAATGGGCCGGTCATGCTCGAACTGTTCGGTGCCGGGCAAGGCATGCAGCCAGGTCTCGCGGCGGGTGATCCACAATTCGTATTGCGGCTCCAGGTCGGTCGGCGCGACGTCGAGGCTGCCCAGCATCACCTCGACCTCGGTGTCGCCGACCCAGGCGACGCGGCTGCCGCAGGTCGGGCAGAAGCTGCGCGTGCCGTAGCTGGCGACTTCGCCCGATGTCTTGAAGACGTCGCGTGGCCAGATGGCGAAGGCCGAATAGACCGAGCCGCCCGCCTTGCGGCAGTCCTTGCAATGGCAAAGACCAACCCGCGTCGGCTGGCCGGTGACGACGAAATGCACGCCGCCGCACAGGCAACTGCCGGTCCTGCGTATGGTGTCGGACATGGTTGCAGCCTCCCTCAGTCTGGCTTTCGTCAGTCTGGCACGCTACGGGCCTGGCGGAACAGAGGATCGTCGGCCGTTTCGTTGGCCAGAAACCGGGAAAACGACATTCTGTTCACCCGAGCCCGGTCGACCCTTTCAACGCCCATGCCGGCGAAATGGTTGCGGCTCGCGGCCGCCACCTTCTAAAGCGCGTCGCGTCGAGGCGGATTCATGCGACGCGCTTTAGGTCTTTGCTTTTATGCATGTCGTCCCTCAAAACCGAGGTCACTTTTGGGCGACATGCATTAGCCGCGTGCGGCCATGTGGTTGTCGAGCTTCTTGCGCGAAGGGCCGTAGCGCTTGATGATGGTCTGGGCTTCACTCTGCGGGATGCCGTATTTGCGCGCGAAGGCGGCGACCTCATAGGTCTCCTCGCTCGAAACCAGCTTGCGGTCCTGTTTGGTCTTCGATTTGTCGTCGGGCATGGCGTGCCTCACTTTCTGTCAGCCGCACGGGTCGCGCGGACACCGGTATATGGGATGCCGCGATCAGACATAACAGAGATTTGTGCTGCCGGTTCCACGCCAGCCGCCGGACGGGCCGGACAAGGCGTGGATGGCACCGGATTCAGGCCGATGGCTGGGCCGGGTCGGCGCCGTGCTGGTCGGTGGCGCTGCAATCGGCGCAAGGCGCGCTGGCGCCAGGACAGCCGCGATGATGCGTGCCGGCGGGGCAGCAAAGGCCGTTGGAGCTCGTCCAACGCGGGCATTGGAAAACCTGCCCGGTGCCGCCGCAGCCGTTGCATTCCAGAACCGATGACTGAACCAGATAGGACTTCGTCCCGAACCTTACGCTAGCGCCCAAAACACAACCCACCCAAATAGCTGCACCGGACATGCCAGTGCATTAGCCCCGGCTTAAAAGTAGCACGTTGCCGGTTACGAACAAGTTTCATGATCATTAATTGTTCGTGAATGCCGGCGGACGGCAGGTCCGAGGTGCTGGCCGCTCCTTGCCTCAGGCGGGTTTCAACCGTTTGGCGGCGAGGTACATGAGGGCCGAAGCGGCCTGGCCGCGATCCCAGCCGGCGTCCTCGATCTTGTCGAGTAGCGCATCGAGATGGGGTACGAGCATCTCCCGGCACTCCTGTTCATAGGCAGCGCTCAGTGCCGGATGCTGCGGCGACGGTCAAGGCCTTGGCCATGCTTGATTCCCTCCCCTTGGGCGAGGACGATCATACCATCAGCCGGCAAACCGAAATAATCCGATTTCACTGGCGCTGAGGGCCGGGGCACTCCACATCATGGCAATCTTGCCGCCATGATTCCGGGCAATCCTGGAATCGGCAATGACAACGGGGGTTGGCAATGACTGACACGCAAGGCAATTCGAACCGTGCCCTACAGCACGGTGCCGTCGGATCGCGCTCGATCGGCACCGGCATCGTCGCGCTGGCCATCGTGCTGGCGCTGGTCGGGGCCGTCATGGGGTCCTGGTATACGATCGACCAGGGCGACCGTGGCGTGCTGTTGACCAATGGCGCTTTGAGTTCGGTCGTCGATCCCGGCTTGCATTTCAAACTGCCCTGGCTGCAGCGGGTCGAGAAGATCAGCCTGCGCCAGCAGGTGCTGAAATGGGGCTGCGAGAACCAGAGCGATTGCGGCAATTTGCCGGCCATGCAGGCCTATTCGCGCGACCAGCAGCCGGCCGACATGCGCGTCACCGTCAATTTCCATGTGCCGGCGGCGGAGGTGTCCAACGTCTATACCAATTACGGGTCGATCGAGGCGCTGGCCGATCGCGTCATCGCCCGCAAGGCGCCGCAGGAGATCAAGACGGTGTTCGGCCAGTATGACGCGGTGTCGGTGATCCAGAACCGTGCCAAATTCAACAAGGATGTCGCCGACGCCATTTCGGCGGTGACCGATGGTCCGGTCATGGTCGATAGTGTCCAGGTCGAGAACATCGACTTTTCCGACGCCTATGAACAGGCGGTCGAGGCGCGGATGACGGCGCAGGTGGAAGTGCAGAAGCAGGAACAGAACCTGCAGCAGGAAAAGATCAAGGCCGACATCGCGGTCACCCAGGCCAAGGGCCGCGCCGACAGCGTCAAGGCGGAAGCCGAGGCCAGCGCCTACAAGACCAAGATCGAAGGCGAGGCGACGGCCGAAGCGATCAAGGCGCGTGCCGCGGCGCTCGCCAACAATCCGCTGCTGGTCGAACTGACCAAGGCCGAGAAGTGGGACGGGCAGTTGCCGAAGTCGATGATCCCCGGCTCGACAGTGCCGTTCCTCGAACTCAGCACGCCGGCGCCGGTGGCGAACTGAGCCCGCGCTAAGGCAGCGAAGAGCCAAACCATGATCCCGAACCGACTTCGGGAGGGATCATGCTCTTGGTTCAAAAAGCTCGACGACGTTGCCGGACGGGTCTTCGCAGAGAATCTGGCGGCCGCCCGGGCCGTCGACAATCTCGTTGCGGAACGGCACACCGGCCTCGCGCATCCGGGCGGCGAGCGCCGGCAAGTCCTGCACCTGCAGCACGATGCGGTTCCAGCCGCCCGGCTCGGGCGTGCGGCCATCCGGCATCGGCCTTGCCGCCGACGCCATCGGGCCGGCAAGCCAGAACGTCAGGTCGTCGCGCTTCAGGATGGCCATCGCCGGACCGAACTGCTGCTGCAGTACGAAATCCAGATGGCTGGTGTAAAATGCTATCGCCAACTCGACATCGCTGACGAGATACCGGACTGTCGCCATCCGCTGGCTCTCCTCACAAACTGATCAACCACCCCTTGCGAGGAATAGCCTCCGGAGCCAGACGCTGCAAGGCTCGAGCCCCGGCGACAACATCCTGTCGGCGAGCGCCAGACCGGTGTCGATATCCGGCGCGGTAGCGCTTGCGGGCAAAAAATCTCGGGGCCGGTGTCGGAACTGCAGGGCGTCGCTCGTCCTTGGGTCGAAAGCCATTGCAAACCCTGGAGAGATAGCATGCCGGACCTCACTCAATCGCCGTGGCAGACCGCGGCCCTTCTCATTGCCCGCCTGATCTTTGCCGCCGTCTTCCTGATGGCGGTGACGTTCAAGTTCATGGGTATGGGCGCCACCGCGGGCTATATCGCCGCCGCCGGCTTTCCCTTCCCGCTGTTCCTGGCCTGGTGCGCGGCGATCCTGGAGGTGGCGCTCGTGCTGTGTTTCCTGAGCGGCGCCTTCTTCACCCAGGCGGCCCTGGTCGCCGCGGCCTATGTGCTGTTCCTCGGCTTCTCTTTCCACGGTCCCAGCCACTGGGCCGCCAACCAGAACGAGTTCGGCTTCTTCGTCGACCATTTTTCCTTCATGGCCGGACTGCTGTTCGCCGCGGTGCACGGGCCGGGCAGGGTGTTGGCGCTGAACCTGGGGTGGCCGGGCCGGGCTTGAGGCGAGCTATTCCAGGAAAAGTGTGAAACGATTTTCCGTCCGGAATTGCGTCAGACCAAAAGTTAGAGGAGTTCGCCGTTTTCGTGAAACGGTGAACTGCTCGAGCCCTACAGCTGGTCGTTGTAGGACTCCTTCACCTTGCCGACCATGCGGGCCAACTTCGAAAAGGAGGGCATGTCGGCCTCAGGCTGGCATTGATTGGCGAGTTCGAGCAGCCGGATCGGAAAGTTGATGGCATCGCGGCTCGACGCCGACATGCCTTCTGATCGCTCCTGGCCGGTTTCGCTGGCCTCGGCCTTGCGCAGCGCGATGTCGATCTCCTCCGCCGTCAGTATGCCTTTTCGAACCAGGACGTGGTTGATCGATGCGACGGCCATCAGCAGGCCCTCGAGTTGCAGATTGGCGACGTTCATGGCGATTGCTCCCTCAGTTGACCAAAGATGAAACGCGCCAGCGGCGTTTCCGATCCGCAATGGAGGGATGGGACGGGATTGGCTCGGCTCAGATCCTGTTGGCGAACAGCAGGACCAGCAGCACCAGCAGGATCGCTGCCGCAATGATGGCCGGCCGCCAGGCCCAGCCGCGCGACCACGGCCAGATCGGCAGCACGCCGACCAGGACCAGCATGATTGTGATGATGGTGAAGGCGCCGGGGACGGTCATCCTCTGTCCGGATGTCGGGAAGGTGGAGGCGAGCTGAAGGGAAATAGCCTATTCCTGGACTAGCCGCTCGCCATATTCGCGCCACAGCGCCTTGACGTCCAGGCTGCCGAGGCGCGGGATCGACGGATCGCCGCAGGTGATGGCGACGGCGCTGATGTCGTAGTGGGGAAAGGCACTGGCGACGAAACGGATCGCGTCGCCCAGCGAGTTCACGCGGACCACAGGGTCGGCCTGGCCCTGACCGGTGCTGCGCACACCGGAAACCGAGGCTGGAGCATGCCGCATCCTGAACACGGATGCCATGGCTGGTCTGTCCATCGTCCTCTCCGACAAAGCGGTGCGACGCGAATCATTCCATGAGCTTCAGCTGATGGTCCCACAGCTGCCGGCTGATGAAAAGCCGGCTAGCCAATGCGGGGGTGGAGGCGGCCGGCTGATGCCGATCCGGTTGTCCGGTGGGGGCAGTTGTGCTATGATTTTGTCCATGGTGCTGATTTGCGCCGACGACCCGCCGCAAGGCGGGTTTTGTTTTTCCAGCCTCCGAGTCCCGTCGCCGCCTTGTCGAGCTGGGCGATGTCTGGCATCTTGCCAGTGATGGGAATGGAGTTCTCCCGAAACCGCCAGTGATGGCTGATGACTCCTGCCGCGAAAACCGCGGTGGGAGTCTGTCGATCCCGCCGCATGGCGGGCCGTGTGCTCGCCTCAGAGAGAGGATCGAGCATGTCTTTTTCGAATTGCCTTCTGATCATGGTTGGTGGTGCGCTCGGCACGCTGGCGCGCTACCTCGTCTCCACCTGGGCGCTGCCGATAAGCAGCCAATTGCCGTGGGGCACGATCATCATCAACATCAGCGGCTCGCTGCTGATCGGCTTCTTCGGCACGCTGACGCTGGCCGGCGGGCGCTATCCGGTCTCCGAAAGCCTGCGCTTGTTCGTGATGATCGGACTCTGCGGCGGCTACACCACCTTCTCCTCGTTCAGCCTGCAGACGCTCGACCTGTTGCGCGACGGCGGCCTGGGCCGGGCAGCGCTCAATATTGGCCTATCGGTGCTGCTGTGCGTGGGGGCGGTGGCGCTCGGCCACATCCTCGCCGCCCGGATCAATGGCGGCGCCACGCAGATCGCGCAGATCGCCATCGAGGAGAACGCTTAAGCGAGGGTTCTAACGTTCTAGGAATTTTTTCCTTGACCGGGTGAGGGCAGCCATTCATTCCAGACCGACGAGCCGGTGATCGGCACCGACAACATCACGCTGTCGCTCTATCTGTCCGACGACACGCTGGGCGATGCGCAAGCGGCCGCGACGGCCGCGGCCGGCAGTGCTTCCGCGGCGGCCGGATCGGCCACCGCCGCATCGACGAGCGCGAGCAATGCCGCGACCTCCGCAACGAATGCCGGCAGCTCGGCCACTGCCGCGTCGGGCTCGGCGTCCGCGGCCGCCACCAGCGCGACCAACGCCGGCAATTCGGCCACGGCGGCGGCCGGCTCGGCATCGAGCGCGGCGATCTCGGCGACCAATGCGGGAAATTCAGCGACCGCTGCCGCTGGGTCGGCTTCGGCGGCCGCCGCGTCGGCGGGTACGATCACATACGCCAGCCAAGCCGAGGCGGAAGCTGGCGCCATTTCCAACAAGATCATGTCGCCGCTGCAGACGAAGCAGGCGATTCAGAACGGCAGCTTCTTCCAGCGTTCGGAAACAGGTGCCGTCGCCCTTGCCATCCCAGCCGTGCTCAAGGAGCGGATCAGGCCAACACATTTTGGCGCCAGTACGGCAGCCAGTGGTGCTGTCAATCGCGCTGCGATCAACAACGCCGTGAACGCAGCTGGCGCCAATGGTGCACTGGTTGAACTTCCGGCTGGCGTGTTCGATGTGGATGGCACCGTCATTCCCTTGGCAGCCAACGTTACGTTTGCCGGTCAGGGTGAGGCGACAACGCTGCGCACCACGTCAACCACAGCGAACATCTTCGACGTGGCGGCGCAATTCGTCACGATCCGCGATCTTCAATTTGGATCGTCCGTCACCCGCATCGCCGGCAACTATGTCAACGTCCAGAGTACGGCCAATCGCTTCCGGTTGCGCGACTTTCATATGGAATCGGCTTTCCAGGGCGTCCGCATTCAGGGCGGGTCGACGGTCGATATCCAATCCGGCAAGATATTCGGAACGGTCGCCTTGGGCGTTGGCATCCGCGTTGAGGGAGGCTTGGACCTGGGCATCGAGGATGTCGTTATGGATGGCTCGGCCGGGGCTCAACCCTTCGCCGGCATCTACGTGCCGAACTGCGGTGATCTTCGGCTCACTAATGTCAGGATAATCCACCAGGGGCAGGATCTCATGCTCAACCCTGGAGCCGGCCAAAACATCACATCCCTATGGGCCAGCAACTGCCTCTTCGACACTGCGTCGCGGGGCCTGTATGCGCAGGCCGTCGGCGCCGGTGCAGTCATCGGCCGCTGCATCTTCGATGAATGCTGGTTCTCATCTCACGCCAACGAAGGCATCCGCCTTGAAACCGCGACCGGTGGCGTCATCGACGGCATGACCTTTATCGTTCCGCATGTTTTCCTCAACGCCACAGGGATTTCGATCCGTGATAGCGGGTCTATCAACGTCGCCTTCATCGAACCGGATGTCACCAAGAACACCGGCGACGGGTTCCTGTTCAACACCGGCGCCCAGAAATTCAAGGTCATCGGTGGTAAGGTCGGCACCGGTGGCGGCTTCAGCGGTGGCAACGGCGGCAATGGTATGACGTTCGCCGGTACGAACGATAACTTTACAGTGGTTGGCGTCGATATGACTGGCAACACTGGCAGCGCGATGTCTGGCGCGCCGGCGCCAGGCCCGACCAGGATCATGCATTCCAACCTCGGCGTGTCGCGTGTCATTCCAGACATGCATATTGCTTCGGTGAAGGGTTCGACCACCGCTCTTTCGAACAGCTCGACATCGGCGCAGGCGATTTTCCCTGCCGCCAACGATGCCCTGTCGCTGCTTGCCGGAACAACGTATCGCTTCCGTGCCAAGATCGGTCTGAACACCGGCGCGACTAGCCATCAAACTGTCTTCGGCCTCGGCGGCACAGCCACATTCACGTCGATCGCCTATACCGCGATCACAACGCACGGGGCGTCAGCGGGAACGATCACTTCTCCGCAGATCATCAGCCCGAAGACAGCAACTGCGACGATCATCATCCCCGCTACGACCGATGTCAGGCAGGATATCCTGATCGAAGGTGAGATGGAGATCAACGCCGCCGGCACCATCATCCCGCAAATCACCTTCTCGGCTGGGCCGTCCGGCACCTGCGAGGTGGACATCGACAGCTTCTTCGAGTGCTGGGGCGTTGGAGCAAACGCCGCCAACGCTATTGGAGAGTGGGGCTAGGTCGCCGCTTCGCGCATCCAACGGATGCTTTCAGCCCGCAATTTGGGGTCGTTAGCCTGATCGATTGGCCTGATGTCGCCTAGGTTTATTCCCTTCGGGAGGGGACCGCAGAGGGCGAGATCGCGATCAACTGCGGAATGCACCCTCTCGATCTGCTCGGCCCACCCACGTACCTGTCGGGCTGTGTCGCGCCACAACGGCAGGGGAACGACCCTCGCTTCAGTCCAGAGCGCCCGAGCTTGATCATCGTCCAGCAATCTCCTGACAGCCGCCACGATCTGATCGGGACGTTTGGGCTCGACGCGAATTTGACCCAAGGGTTGCAACCGTCTCGTGCTTGGCATGACGTCGCTCACGATCACGGGGATGCCGGCGTAGAGGCTTTCAACTGGCGGAACACCGTAACCTTCAAGCGTGCTGACCATGATCGTGGCACGAGCGGTTGAAAGTATCGACACGAGTTGCTCGTCAGATGCGGTCGGGTAGTGAGAAAAACGGGGGTATTTCGTCTTAGCAGCCTCGATCGCTGGCCCAAGCGATGCGTTCCCGTGATCCACCAACTTGCCGACAAAAACGAGATCGACATCGGCGCCTTCATCCCACAAAGCTTCGAAGGCCATCAAGACATCGCTTTGGCGCTTTCGCGCTTCGATCGATCCGAGGCAGACGAAGGTTTTCCGGCTCGGGCTGAAGGTTTGTTTTTCGACGACAAGCCCGTCGGCACCAAGATGAAGGATTGGTAGTGGCCAGGGCCTTCCTAGCTGGCCGGCGATCTCGTAGGCTTGCTTGGTCTCCTGACTGATGTGGGCAGTGTAGGCCATCGAGAAGATCAAGCTGAAATATGGCTCGAATGGCGACTTGTCAGCAATGCCGAAATCCCTCGGATAGACCCATGGGAAAAGGTCGTAGACGATAGCGAACGAGCGTGACGGATGGCGCTCTATGCGCTGCCTATAGAATGCGCAGCGCGCATGGTCCCAAAACAGTTCAGGAATCAGGACATAGGCCTCTTCGCCGATTGGTGCTCCAGGACTGGCAGCAATAGCCTGTGCTGCCCGCCGAGCCTTTTCAGCAGTGGTCGCACTTGAATTGTCAAGGACTGCCGCCAACGCATCAGGCGCCAAGACCCGCAAACTGTCGATCGCTTTGTCGAGATAGCATGCTGTTAAGCCGTCTGGCCAATGACGGAAAATTGCGCGGATAGTGCGCTGGATACCGGTTCCAATTGGGTTTGAAACAAATTCGCTGATGTCGGCGTAGATCATGGCCTACGTTAAGCACGGCTGCCACCACGCCGCAATTCAGATAAAGGCTTGGACCACTTCGGATAGCCGGTAGACACCTGCCACCTCGCGGGTTAGACCGAATCTATAAGGCGATTGTTCGAGGGCTCATGGTGGGAAAGAGGTATGTCGCTGGCGTAAGCTGGCCACGCAGCGGCCATCATCTTATGGAGCGGCTTGTCCAAAATTATTTCGGCGAGAGCTTCAGGTATTGCTTCTTCTACCGCGACGACCCAGCCTGCTGCCACACTTTCCCGTGCACTCAGGCTGGTGTCAATTTCACAAAATACCACGATTTCGAACTGTCTGGTCGTATTGTCGAGGGCGTTCCTTATCTAGTCCAATACCGCGCGCTTACGCCCGCTACGATCTCTGACTTCGAGCTCTATCTGAGAGACGACGGCGATGTGGGCGAGGACACTGTCGAAAGTTTCCGGGCCTTTGCTCGTTACAAAGCTGACGGCTGGGCAGCGTTCATGGCGAAGTGGGTGGACGCACAGTTCCCGACCGAGCGCCTTCTTGTGCGGTACGAGGATTTTGTCTCAGACGCTCACGGCGTCCTGCGTTCGGCCATTCCCTTTTTTGCACCAGGCGAGGTGCTGAATGAAGAGCGTCTAAATCATGTCATTGACACCGAGCACCATGTGGCCGTCAGCAAGCAAAACGGTGTAGAATGGCGCCTCAACGCCGGCGTTAAGGCGTTTCGCAAACCTGAGAGTTTCCGCTTCTATGACGCCAACTTTTTCAGGGAGTTGGAGGCGTATGCCGATGAAAAGCGGTGGCGGATAGGTGCGGCAGGAGCGGCGACGGTAGGACCCAATTGGCGGCGACCGTCTTCGGCAATGCAGCTATTGCGATCCTCTGCGTCGAAACTGAAGCGTCTGATGTCGTAAAGCACAAACCGCGGTCACGCTTCTACTGGCACCAATACGTTCTACTATTGGCCCTACCGGTACAACGAACGTGAGGCAGATGGGTGTCACGTGGCGCGCCGGCCGCCAGAAAAGTGGCGCACTAAGGGATGCAAAGTATATCGGATACACTGTGATGGCTGATCAGATTTGCATGGATGAAATGAAGCGTCTCGTTCTTTGTGTTGGCGTGCTTCACCTCGCCGTTGATCAGATATTGAATGTCCGAGAAAATGCTCTGCAGATATTCGAGAAATGCTCTTGGGTTTTCGTTGCCGTAGGCCAGCAGCGTGAAGGTGTTGAACTCAAGTAGGACTAACGGCTGCCGGGCTTTGATGGTCGCCATCCCGCCTTCGACCACGCCCTTTTCGTAGCCTTCGACGTCGATCTTGATGAAATCGAGTCTATTGGGCGCGTACTGAGAAGCGATGGCATCGAGGCGCTCAACGAGGACGGTATGCGATGCCTCACTCAGCGAGCCTTCGAAGTTTAAATGGCTCGCCGTAGCCGACTGAGGATCGTCGGAAAAAGGCAGCCTGCCGGGCGCAGCGCCAAGGGCCACGTTCAAGGGCTTGGCATTCATAAAATGGTTGGCGCCGATCGTGGCTTCTAGGTACTTGAAGGCGACCGGCGACGGTTCGAAACTGATGACATGTCCATTTCCGACGTGTTGGGCAAACAAGGCAGTGGTGACACCAATATTCGCTCCGACATCGAAAACGGTGGCATCAGTGCTGAGCCTTTCTCGCACGACACGGCCCAAAAAAGAGCCGTCGAAGGCTTTGCCATTCAGCTGTTTGAAATAGGCGTCTTTAGGACTGCCGCAGATAACGACCTCCTTGCCACCTAAAGTAATTGTCTTGGTATGGGAGTCCTCATTTGGCTCTGGCACGGGGGGCTCTTTTTTCGGTGCCGGCTTCGTCAGTTCGCTGACCTGGCCGATTAAACGGTTCCGCTGCGCCGTCAACCAAGTGCGCTCCCTTGCAAGGTTGTCGCGCTCTTCGATGAGGGCCAAGCGATCGTTCCACAGTCGACGGATTGGCGGTATCGATAGGGCCAGTTGCTTGAGCATGAACCACTCCGTTGCTTCTTGGATGCTTTAGGCGCGCCAACGGCAAAACGCAAATTCTTCTCCAGAACTAAAGAGGCATCTAATGGACCGCAACTTTGCGCGGGCGCTTGCGCTTGTCTTGAAATCCGAGGGCGGCTGGTCGGACAATCCGGCCGATCCGGGCGGCGCCACGATGAAGGGCGTGACGCTGGCGAACTTTCGCCGCTATGTGAAGGCCGATGCCAGCAAGGCCGATCTGAAGACGATCGGGGATGACCAGGTCGCGACCGTCTACCGGCGCTTCTATTGGGACGCCGTGGGCGGCGCCGAACTGCCCGATGGCGTCGACTATGCCGTGTTCGATTTCGCGGTGAACAGCGGACCGGGCAGGGCGGCCAAATACCTGCAGGCCACCGTCGGCGTCTCGCAGGACGGCCGCATCGGTCCGGCCACACTGGCGGCGGCCAAGGCCAAGCCGGCCGGCGTCGTCATCGACCAGCTTTGCGATGCACGGCTGGCGTTTCTCAAGCGATTGCCGACATGGGCAACATTCGGGCGCGGCTGGTCCGATCGTGTCAAATCGGTGCGGGCCCAGGCCTTGCTGATGTCGGGCCCGGCGCCCGCGCCCGTGCAGCCTGCAAAACCAGCGCCTGGACCGGCCCCCCAACCGCTCGAGGTTGAAACGCCCGCCGGCAACGCGCCCGCGGCCGAGCCGGCGTCGCCGGCACCCACCGGTTCCGGGATTCCGGTTGCGGCCAAGGCAGGCGGGATCATCGCCGCCTGCCTGCTCTTCGCCTATGCCGCCTGGCACCACATTGCCGTCGCCTTGCAAGGGATCCTCTGATCATGGCCACCATCACCCAACCGACCATCCGCCCGACCAACAAGCTGACGGCCGCGACCATCGCCGCCGCGGCCGTGTCGGTTTCCGGCGTCTTCGTGCGCAATATCTGGCCGTCATGGTACGACGCCGATACATGGGCCACGCTTCTGCCGATCGCCGTCTTCGCCATCGGCTATCTGGTCAAGGATGAGCCAAACCAATGAGCGCGCTGCCGTCCTTCCTGCTCGGCAATCCGACCCTTCTCGGCGTCGGTGCGGCGATCCTCACGGCGCTCGGCTGGGATGTTCGCCAGCGGCTTGCCGGCGAACGCAGCGAGCGTGCCCGGCAGGCCGCAGCCGAGGCCGCGGCGCACGACATCGCCGACCAGGTCCAGAACGATATCGGCGCGCTGCCGGCCGCCACAGCGCGAAAGGAGCTCAAATCATGGGCAAGGGATTGATGCTTGTGTCCGTCCTGGCCGCTCTGGCCGGCTGCACGACCGTCAGAGGCGGATTCTGCTCTGTGTCCAACCCGCTGCGCCTGTCGGCGGCCGCTGTCGATGCGCTGTCGGACGCCGAGGTCAAGACGCTGCTGGCGCACAACCGCAAAGGCGAAAAACTGTGCGGGTGGAAGCCATGACGGTCGTCGCCCCGGACTCAGCCATGCTGCTCGGCGGGCTGGTCATTTTCGGCGCCGGATCGGTCTTCGGTTTCCTCATCGCGAGGGCGATGAAATGATGCACGACTTTTTTGACTTGCTCGGCATCAAGGGACCGGTCGTCGTCGCCGGTCTGGCCGGCGGTGTCCTGCGCGCCCTGTCGCGGCACCGCTACAAGCTGCGCGAAATGGTGGCGTCGCCGATCTGCGGCGCGCTCGCCGCCGCCTATCTGACGCTGCCCGTGGTCCAATATTCCCGCGCCACGGGCCTGCCGCTGGCCAATGACGACACGACAACGCTGGCGGCGGCATTTCTCATCGGCGTCTGCGCCATGTGGATTTCGGATATTCTGTTTGAGGTGATCATGCGGAAGTTCAGGCCAGCACCTGAGGAGTAGCGCCAGGCTTTGCCGGCGTTGAGAACCCTTACCTGACGGCTCGATCGAGCCAAAGCCCGCCTCGGCTCACGCTGGGGCGGGCTTTTTGCGTTTGTGGCTCCTGATCGGCCACTGCTATATCCGGTGCCAGGCTGCCGCACTCGTGGCGGCGTTGATCCAGCCCGGGCTTTTCGATGCAGATTGAACGATATGACGGGGACCGCGAGGCTTTACGGCCGCTGTTTGCCCTTGCCGACGATTCGCCGACGCAGATCTCCAACTATATCGACGAGGGCGAGGTGCTGGTCGCGCGCGATGGCAACAGGATCATCGGCCATGCGCAGGTCATCGAGACAGGCGAGGGCGGCGTCTTCGAACTCAAGAGCCTGGCGGTTCGTCCGGCGAGGCAGAGCGAGGGGTTGGGGCGTGCCCTTGTCGCGGCGGCAATCACCCGCTGCCGCGAGCGCAACGGCCGGCGCCTGATCGTTTCGACCGCAACGGCCGATATCGGCAATCTGCGATTTTACCAAAGACAGGGCTTTCGGATGTATCGCATCGTGCAGGATGCGTTCGGACCATCGACCGGTTACCCCGAAGGCTTGGCTGTGAACGGCATTCCGCTGCGCGACCAGGTGGTCTTCGAACGCGACCTCGGCGCGGATTGAGAGTGTGTACACGCCATTCGCGTTTCCGCAGTGATGCAAAGCAAGCGCCACTGACGCGCCCGCAGACAAATCAATAGCCCGCTCCGGTTCGCCGGGGCGGGCTATTTTGCGTTTGTCCCTATGGCTTGCTCAGGGCGCGGTCCAATCGAGAAAACCCGGCAACTGGAAATAACGGCACAGCATGCTTTCCGTGGTCTCCAGCGCGCCTTCGATCCATGCTTGCCGGGGCGACCATGCCTCGCCGCAAATATGGACCGGCGCATCGGCGACCGGCCGCAGCGCCAGTGCACCGGCTTCGCCGGGCTTGCTGCCGGCCGCCCAGAGATGGAAGCCACCGCCGAATGGATCGGCGGTCCAGTCGCGGATCATGGCCTTGAGGGGAAGCGGAGGCGCATGCCCCAGTTTCGGCCCATAGACCGCCTCGACCATGCGGTGGATTTCGGTCAGGGCGGGATGATCCGGTGCCAGCCATTCACCGTCAGGAAGAGACATGTCGCGCCAGAAGGCGCTGCGTTCGCCATTGGCGAACATGGCAAGCGCGCCCATGCCATTGGGACCGCGCCAGTCCTCGGCGCCAAAATGCCTGATCATGCCGAGCGGCAGATCGGTCACGGCGACCGCCGTGCGCAGTCCAATCCGTGTCCACCAGCAGTCGCGATAGAGGATGGCGGAGGTCACCACCGGCCAGGCGTCGACCGCGGCAAGCAATGCGCGGACCGTGCCCAGCCGGTTGAAGCCATCGATCGCGCCGATGCCCGCCTTGGGAAGCGCCAGGATCACGCTTGCCGCGCGAACCTGGTGCCGGCCTCCTTCAAAGCTCAGTGTGACAGAACCGTCGGCGTCGCACGCCAGGCCGGTGAGGGCGCAACCGGTGATGATTTCCACTCCCAGGCCGCGCGCTGTTGCCGCCAGCGCATCGACCAGGCTGGACATGCCGGAGGGGATGTCGAACAGCTGGTGCGCGCCCTTGAACAGGCTGTTCTCGGCCCAGTCGAGCACAGCCTCTGCATCGGCCGGCGCGGTCCAGAAACCATAACCCGAACGGTCCGACAGATAGGCGATCTCCTCGGCATCAAGCAGTTGCGAGAGCCGCGGCCCGAGGTCCGCGGCAAGCCCTGCCACATCAGCGGATTTCTTGCGCGCCATCCGCAGCAACCTGCCGGCGCCGCCGCGCTGCAGGCGGACCGCGACATCATAGGCGAAGGGACGACGCCAGCGCGCCTTGCGGACCTCGGCCAGCGACCGGGTCCGGCCACGCAGATGCGCCAGCCCTGCATCGTCACCTTGCTCGGGAACGGCGTCGATGTGCAGCTGCCGCAGCAGCCGGATGAGGAGATGATGGTCGTCGCGCACTGACTGCGCGCCGAGTTCGACCGTCAGGCCCGGCGCGGGGTGAAGCGTGTGGATACGCCCTCCGGGCCGACCGGACGCTTCGAACAGATGAATGCGCCTGCCGCCGACCGTGGCGAGCCGCCAGGCGGCGTACAGGCCGGCAATGCCACCACCGACGATCACGACGTCCGTTTCCACCTGCCCCCGCCAAAAGCCCCAGCCATCCGGCTGGACCGAACTTTGCGTCAATGACCTGGCTTGGCAAGACCCTGGAGCAGTTCGCCGTTTCACGGAAACGGCGAACTGCTCCAGCTTTTTTGTTTTGGCGCAATTCCAAAGGGAAAGCGCTACGCGCTTTTCCCGGGAAAACCGTTTCACACTTTTCCTGGAATTGCTTAGGCCAGGATGTTGACGGCGCGGGCCGCGACCAGCGCGATCGTCAGCAGCGAGATCATCGACTCGGCCATCATCAAAAGCTTGGCGCGGTGGGACAGCGGCAGAGTGTCGGTCGGCGAAAACGCCGTCGCATTGGTGAAGGCGAGGAAGAAATAGTCGACAAAGCCCGGCAGCCAGTCGCGGATCTCGCGGTCGTTCAAGGTCATTTGCGGGAACAGGAAATCGGAATGGGCGCGGTTGACGAGGCCGCAGGTCGGCGGCCCGCCGCGGTCGGTGCTCCAGAACCACAAGGCAAAGACGATGACGTTGGTGACCCAGATGTTGAGCGCGTCAATCAGCAGCGTCTCGCCGCTGGAGCCGGCATGGCCCACCAGCAAGGCGCGCACCAGAAACACCAGCGAACCGCAGTTCATGACGCTGACGACGCCGGTCATCACCAGCGCCGTCCTGCGGATCATGATGCGAAACCGGCCGATCAGATACCAGTGCTCGTCCTCTATCGCCTTCTGGGTGGCAGCCTGTGTCCAGGCGGTGGCGATGGACAGAGGCACGAGCAAGGTGGCCTCCAGCGCCGGCGCCAGCCAGCGCGGGCCAAACGAAAGATCGTTGATGACCAGGAGCTGCAGACAGATGATGACGAGGACAGCCGCACGCGCCAGCCAGAAGTCGAGCGCGCGGTGGTGGATGACGGCATGCTGATGACGCATCGAATATCCGGGATGTTCAGACAGGATCAGATGTGCGGGTTGTTCTGCCGGGGGAGGGCAACGGAGCTTCTAAATTCCCGCGCAATCTTGGTCTTGCAATGGCCGGCAAGTATACTTTTTCGTAAGCTTTGAGGTTGGGGCTGTTCGGCAAACCGGACGATGTGGTTTAAGCGCCGCATGGTCGGAATCGATGACTCCATGGATGGTTGGGCGCAGGCGGGGCTGACTGCCGCGGGCCTCGACTCGTCATCGATATGGCCCGGTCTGCTTCGCCATCCCTGGTATTTGCTGGCGCTTTTATGCCTGGTGCAGATCCTGTGCTGGACGGTGGTGCCGGCACTGATCGATCCCGCGCCGCCCGGCGATGTCGTGGAAGGTTTCATGTGGGGCCGCGAATGGGTGCTGTTGACCTACAAGCACCCGCAGCTCCCGGGTTGGCTGCTCGAAACCAGCCATCTTCTGACCGGATCGTTCCGCTGGCCGCAATATCTTCTCGCCCAGCTGACGATCTCGGGAACCTTCGTCCTGGTCTATCTGCTGGCCCGCGACATGCTCGGCCAAAGCCGCGCGCTGGCCGCCGTACTTTTGATGCCGTCGGTCTATTTCTTCGGTTGGCCGACCCCGCAATTCAATCATGACTATGCGCAGATGCCGTTCTGGGCAGCCATCTGCTGGCTGCTCTGGCGCGCCGGCCGCGGTGGCGGGCCGGGCTGGTGGCTGGCGCTCGGACTGGTGTCGGGCGTCGGGCTCTATGCCAAGTTCTCCACCGGCCTGCTGCTTGCCTTCGGCGCTCTCTGGCTGTTGTCCGATGCGCGCGCGCGCAGCCGGCTGGCCATGCCTTGGCCATGGCTCGGCCTTGCCGTTTTTCTCGCCATTGCCACGCCGCTGGCCATTGCGCTCTACCGCATCGATTTCCTGCCGCTGACCTATTTCGCCGGCCGCGACGAATGGGTGACCGAACACCGGGCGCGCCTTTATTACATCGGTGTCCAACTGGCCGGGCTCTCCGGCTTTCTTCTGGTGCTGGCGATATCAGGGCTGTTGCGACGCTCACCCGCCTCGGAAGCGCCCGTCGAGCGCGGCATTCTGGTCTATCTCGTGTGGATGGGGCTCGGGCCGGCGGCGCTGATCATGGTGGCCTCGCTGTTCACCGGAACCGGCGAAGCCTGGGGCGCGCCGATGTACAATCTTGTCGGCGTCACGGTGCTCGCCTTCCTCGGCCACCGGCTCGGCGTCATCGAGATGCGAAGGCTGGCGATCTGCGCGTTCCTATGCATCGTAACCATGTCAGGCGCCTATGCGGCCATCCGCTGGACGGACTGCAATGTGCGGGGGCGCATGGACGCCGTCTGCTGGCCGGCGCAGCCGATCTCTGACGAGGCCGAGGCGGTCTGGCACGCAGCAGCGCCCGGCCGGCTCGACATTGTCGGCGGCAACACCCAGTTGGCCATGCTGGCGGGCCTCAATGCCTATGACAAGCCGTCGATCTTCACCGATCTCGATATGCGGTTCGCGCCCTGGATCACCAGTCAGCGGTTGCGCGACCATGGCATGCTGATGGTTTGGCCGGGTCATGGCGTGCCGCCGCAACTGCGGGCGTGGCTGGGCAACCTCCCGGTCAAGACCGTTCTTTTCAATTGGTCGCGCAAGGCGCCGCCTGTGCCCATCAGCTTTGCCGCCATTCCTCCCGGCACGCGGTATCTACCGGTCGACGCCGACAGCCGTACCCGGCATCCGCGCGGCTGAAGCGGTTCGATCCCCTGACCGGGTCGTGATATCGTTCGCGCACGGCCGCGTTCGTTCCACGCGACTGGACGAAGCAGACGACAATGCCCATTTATTGGGAAATCCAATTTTGTCTGCGCAATTCCGGACGGGAAACCGCTACACAGCTGGAATTGCCTTTTGAGGAGACGTGACATGGCGACTTCGATCGAACGCGCAGTGCTGGCCGGTGGCTGTTTCTGGGGCATGCAGGATCTGATACGGCGCTATCCCGGCGTCATCTCCACCCGTGTCGGCTATAGCGGTGGCGATGTATCCAACGCCACCTACCGCAACCACGGCACCCATGCCGAAGCCATCGAGATCAAATTCGATCCGGCGGTGATCAGCTATCGCACGCTGCTGGAGCGCTTTTTCCAGATCCACGATCCGACGACGCGCAACCGCCAGGGCAACGACGTCGGGATGAGCTACCGTTCGGCGATCTACTATACCAGCGACGAGCAAAAGCACGTTGCTGAAGACACCATCGCCGATGTCGATGCCTCCGGCCTGTGGCCCGCCAAGGTCGTCACCGAGGTCGCGCCAGTTGGTGCCTTCTGGGAGGCCGAGCCCGAGCACCAGGACTATCTGGAGAAATATCCCAACGGCTACACCTGCCACTTCGTCAGGCCGGGCTGGAAGCTGCCGGTTCGAGAAAAGGCCGCGTCCTGACGGTTTGGCGAAAAGCATCGCCGGGAAGCGATGTCGAAACAAAGAAGGCCGCCAGGCGGATGCCCGGCGGCCTTCTTTGTTTATGACTTGCTTGCGTTGGAGTCATGTCGCCTAACGTGGAGGTGGCGCTGCTGGTTGTTGCCGGATCGACGGTGTTGGGCGAAGCCGCGTGCTCGGGTCTCCGGTGACCGACCTGCCGCTGCCCGGACCTGGTGCAACGTTTTTGGCGCGGTGCGCTGAAAAAACGGCTTCCCCTTCCGTTCGAATGGTGCTTTAACGCGCCCATCCACAGGGGTGCTCCGTACGGTCGGGGCTGAGACGGGGGCGGCAAGCCCACAGACCCTAGAAGCTGATCTGGGTAATACCAGCGGAGCGAGGCGGGCGATGTTTTCAGGCGCACAGATTTCCCTATACCCCATGGCCGACGATTTCGTCGGCGTCATCCTTGGCGCGCTCGGCGCGCTCGATCCCTACCGGGACAGGCTCAGGATCGAGACCGACGACATCTCGACCTTGCTGGTCGGGCCGCCGGAGGTGCTGTTCCCTGCTTTGCGCGACCTGTTCGTGGCGGCGGCGCGCAGCGGCAGGCATTGCGTGCTGTCGGCGGCCATTTCGCGCGGCTGCCCGGGCGAGCCGGACGATCCGATCTGCCGCTCCGACGCGTTTGGCGGACCGGTCGGGCCGCTCGGCCCACGCAAGGAAGCGGCCATCACCGCCGTGCGCAACGCTGCTGCCACCGGCCAGCCGGCGGCGGCGCAATTCTCGCTCTACGTGATGGGCACCGGTGACCACATGGACGAGATCTACGGCTGCATCGATTTCCTGAAACAGTCCGGCGTCTACGATCGCTCCAAGAACTTCTGCACCAAACTGCGCGGCGATACGGGCGCGATCTTTTCGGCGCTGAACGAGGCCTTCTGCCGCTTCGGGCCGGGTGCCGGCCATGTAACCCTCGACGTCACGGTTTCGGCCAACAGCCCGTCGGCTGTCTAAGCCGGCCGCGCTTCCGCGCGACCTCGTCAAAGGTTATGCCCGTGGTCCCATCATCAGTCGTGTCGCGCCCGCTCGCGGGTTCCCTTGCCAAGGCAATACCCGCCGTCATCTCGGTCGGGTTGCTCCTTGTGGCGTGGGAACTCTACGCCACCTATTCCGGCATCAAGCCGACAATTCTGCCAGCACCCTCACGCGTCTTCGAGCAGGCGGTGCTCAATCGCGACGCGCTGATCGACAACGCCATTCCCACCATCCGCGCCACGCTGATCGGCTTTGCCTGCTCGCTCGGTGCCGCCTTCCTGCTGTCGACGCTGGTCGACTTCTTCCAGCCGCTGCGGCGCGCGCTGTTTCCCGTCTTCATCGTCAGCCAGACCTTGCCGCTGGTGGCGATCGCGCCGCTGGTGGTGCTGTGGTTCGGCTTCGGACTCACCCCCAAGATCATGCTGGTGGCGCTGGTCACCTTCTTCCCGATGCTTGTGGCTCTGGTGCAGGGCTACGAGGCGACCGAGGTCGAGATCGGCCAGATGCTGCGCGCCATGGGGGCAAGGCGCTGGCGCGTCTTCGTGCTGGCCCGGCTGCCTTCGGCGCTGCCCTATTTCTTCGCGGGCTTGAGGATCTCCATCACCTATGCCGTGGTCGGCGCCATCTTCGCCGAATATGCCGGCGCGGCCAAAGGGTTGGGCATCTACATGCTCAACGCCAAGAACAATTTCCGCCCCGATCTGGTGCTGGCCGCCGTCGGTGTCAGTGCCGCACTCACCCTCGTCCTGTTCGGCCTGACGGTGCTCTTGCAGCGCCTCGCCATGCCTTGGGAGCGGGCCGGCCGACAGCCGGCCGGGAAGGGGCCGTGGCGATGAGCCGGCTCGAATTGCGGCATGTGCGCAAGGCGTTTGGCGGGCTCGATGTGCTCGCCGACATTTCGCTCAGCGTCGGTGCCGGCGAATTCGTCTCGATCCTTGGGCCTTCGGGCGCCGGCAAGTCGACGCTGTTCCAGCTTCTGACGGGGGCGGAGCATGGCGAGGGCGAGATGTTCTTCGACGGCACGCCACTCGACAACCATGGCAGGCATTTTGCATTCATGCCGCAGCGCGACGCACTGATGCCGTGGCGGCGCATCCTCGACAACGCAACGCTCGGGCTCGAGGTGCAAGGCGTCAGGCGCAAGGCGGCGCGGGCGCGCGTCGCGCCGCTGTTTGCCGAGTTCGGGCTTGCCGGCTTCGAGCGGCATTTTCCGGCCCAGCTGTCGGGCGGCATGCGCCAGCGCGCGGCGCTTTTGCGCACGGTGGTGCAGGAGCGCGACATGCTTTTGCTCGACGAGCCATTCGGCGCGCTCGACGCACTGACCCGCGCGGCCATGCAGCGCTGGCTCGAGCAGATGTGGCGGCATCACCGCTGGACGGCGCTGCTGATAACCCACGATGTGCGCGAGGCCGTATTCCTGTCCGACCGCATCTATGTGCTGTCGGCGCGCCCGGCCCGTGTGGTGCGTGACATCAGAGTGCCGTTGCCGCGCCCGCGCGATCCGACCGGCGCCGCCGCGCAACAGGCCAGCGCACTCGAAGCCGAGATCCTCGACATTTTGCTCAACCCGCAACCATCCAAAGGACATGACCATGACTGACTTGACGCGCCGGCAGGCTTTGCTGCTCACTCTTGCCAGCGGATTTCCGCTGATCGCCGGATCGAACCGCTCCTTCGCCGCGACGCAAAAAGTCACCGTCGCGCTGGACTGGACGGTCAACACCAACCACATCGGGCTGTTCGTCGCCCGCGACAAGGGGTTTTATCGCGAGGCCGGCCTCGAAGTCGACATTCTGCCCTACAGCGACACCGGCGCCGGCACGCTGGTCGCCAACCGCGTCGCTGATTTCGGCATCAACGGCACCATCAGCCTGTTCACTCAGAAGACCGCCGGTGCCGACTTGAAGGCCGTCTATGCCGTGGTGCAGTCAGAGACCGGCCGAGTGGTGTTCAATGCGGCGCGCAACGAGATCAAGAGCCCGAAGGATCTTGACGGCCTGACCTATGGCGGTTTCGGCAGCGCTTGGGAAAACGCGCTGATCTCGACCATCATCCGCCATGACGGCGGCAAGGGCAATTTCGAAACGGTGACGCTCGGCACCTCCGCCTATGAAGCGCTGGCCAATGGCTCCGTCGACTTCACGCTCGAAGTCTCGACCTGGGAGGGCGTCGAAGCCGAACTCAAAGGCATCAAGCAGCGCAGCTTCGTCTACGCCGATTATGGCGTGCCCGACGAGCACACGACGCTGATCTCGTCGAGCGAAGCCTATCTCAAGGCAAACCCGGCATTGGCGGCGGCCTTTATCCAGGCAACGCGGCGCGGCTATCAGTTCACCGTCGATCATCCGAAGGAAGCCGCCACGCTGCTGATTGCCGCCAACAAGGATGCCCTTACCAACCCGGCATTGATCGAGGCGTCGCTGAAGGCGCTGATCGACGGACACTATCTGCGCGCAGAAAACGGCGCCATCGGCACGATGGATCCGGCCAAGATGGATGCGATCGGCGACTATCTCTTCACCGCCGGCATTTTGCGCGATGCCGATGGTAAGGTCCTGGCGCAACGCCCTGATTTCGCGAAGTATTTCGCAAACCTGGACTTGGGGTGAGGCTGGATACGCATCACCGGTAGCGCCCGGCCTACTCCGTTGGCTTGGCGTCCTGGGGGCTTCCTGCCCCGTATGCTTTCGGAAGCGTCACTCCGTTTGATGCCATTGCGATCTTGCCGGTTAACCGCCCGGCAATGGTTGCATGCAATGGTCCCTTCGAGGGATCATCGGGGTGCTCGTGTTGCTCACGTCAAAAAGTGAAGCGCTTTCGCATAACAATGAGGGTGGATTTTTCTCCGCCGCGCGAAGGCGTGACCTGCTGGTCGACCTGCGCGAAGGCTTCTTTCGCCTCTGTGCCCTGGCCTGCGCGGGGCTGTTCGTCTATCGCGGCGTCTATCAGGTCGTGGAGGATCCGACCCGGCTCAACGCCGCGCTGGTGGCGATTTCCGAGATACTCACCTTCACCTGGCTGCTTCTGTCGCGGCGTCCGGTGACGCGTGACTGGAATCCGCTTACGGTCATCGTCTCCGTGACGGCCAGTTTCGGGGTTGCGCTGATCAGCCTCCAGCCTGGCGTGGTGCTTGTTCCGGTCTATTTCGCCGCGCCGCTGCAGTTCGTTGCGCTGTTGTTCGTCATCTGGGGCAAGATATCACTGGGTCGTTCCTTTGCCATCCTGCCCGCCAATCGCGGCGTGATGACGGGCGGCGCGTACCGGATTGTGCGGCACCCGATCTATGCCGGCTACCTAGCCGGTCATGTGCTCTATCTGCTCTCGGCCTTTTCCTTCCACAACCTCGCGGTCTATGCGGTCATCACCTATCTGCAGCTGTATCGTATCCTGCGCGAGGAGGCCCTGCTGGCCGCCGAGCCAGAGTATCGTGCCTACATGGAACGTGTGCGCTACAGGCTGTTCTACCGGATATTCTGAGGGCAAGACTGTCGATGAAGAGGCTGGGGTGGCCCATCCTCTTTGGCTCGGGATTGGCCGCAGGGCTCCCTGAAGCGGTCGATCGTTTCACAGAAGCGCTGATCCGCTCTATCTTTCTGTTTTGACAAGATTTCGGTGGAAGACCGGTTATCGGTTGCCCGTTTTCCAATGCCGCCCGCTGTCCAGATTGCTGATGGGCACGGCCATGAGTGTCTGACGGTCATTGCGATCTGGTACCTTCGATCGATGACCGATGTCCGATCTTTACGCTATGCATCAGGCGGAGATGTCTGCCAGCAATGACGGGATGCGGGTTCTCCGGAGAATCGTTTTTCTTTCCAAATAATTTGATATATCGCCAATGTATATTGTTGGTCCAAAATATTTTCTACATATGTATTATAGGTTTATTACTTTTATATGCTCCTTATTTTTTCAATAAATACCATGACCTTCATAAGTATACGCCGGGCTGAAACTGCCCCCTGCCTGTCACGTAGCTGAATTTGCAATCGGCTGTACGCCGACTGCCTTAGCGCAACGACAGCAGGAGAGTGTTATGGCTTTTACCATCAAAACAGTCGCCAGTGTGTTGGTAGGTAGTGCAATGGTCGTCGTTCTTTCCTTGCCGGCGAATGCAGCCGGCGGGATTGGCGTCGGTGTCGGCTCCTCGGTGGGTGGCAGTGGTGGCGTCAATGCCGGCGCCGGTGCCAATGTCGGCGGCTCGAACGGTGTCAGCGCCGGGCTCGGCGCCTCGGGCGGCGGCAGCAATGGTGTCAATGCGGGGGTTGGCGCTAATGTCGGTGGCTCGGGCGGCATCAGTGCTGGCGTAGGGGCCAATGTAGGCGTCACGGGCGGGGTCACCGCCGGGCTCGGCGCCAATGTCGGCGGCACGGGCGGCATCGGCGTCGGTCTCGGCATCGGTGGCGGAACCAATCCCAGCAATCCGTCCAACCCGAGCAATCTCTCGAACCCCAGCCGTCCGAGCCTGCCGGGTGTTGTGGCCCAGATGTCCAACAGCCAGGTGACGCGCATGAAGAAGCGTTGTGTCGACGTGCTCAGCAGCGAAGGCACCTATGATCGCGATCTGCGTCAGCTCTGTCTGCTGATCGCCCGCCGCTAGGGCCAGAACCGCCGGGAGTGGAAGTGCACAACCAGCCGTGAGGCTTCGACAGCACTCTCCTGGCCTGCGGCCGGTCGGAAGCCCGCCACTCAGGCGGGCTTCCTGCTGTGGAGCGCGTTCGTAACGTCGGCGCTCAGGGCCGCCTTTCAGGCTTCCAGGCGGAGAACGTTTCCGCCAATTCCCGAGCAACATCTCCCCAATGGGTCCAGTTGTCTCAAATTGGCCGGTACACGATTAACTATACCATTGGTTGTTCTTCTTGTTTTAGCAACCAATGATAGAGGCTCAGGTTGGTTATACAGCCGGTTTTGAAGTCCGGTTGTTCGAGACAACCCAAGGAGAGAGCCATGTTTGGTATCGAAAAAAGACTTTCCACAATCCTCGCGGGCAGCGCAGTCGTGGCCGCTCTATGCATGCCGGCCCTCGCCGCCGGAATCGGCGCTGGCGCCTCGGTCGGCGGCAGTAGCGGTGTCAATGCCGGCGCCGGTGCTTCGGTCGGCGGGGGCAATGGCGTCGATGGCGGCGCCGGTGCATCGATTGGCGGTGGGACTGGTGTCGATGCGGGCGCCGGAGCAAGCATTGGCGACAGCGGGGGCACCACAGCAGGGCTCGGTGCTACGGTTGGCGGTCAAAACGGAGTCGGTGCGGGTGTCGGTGTTGGCTCTGGCGTCGCGGGCACTGGTGGAGCAAAGCCCAGCAGTCTGTCAAATCCCAGCCTGCCAGGCGTCGTCGCCGATATGTCCGACAGCCAGGTGGCGCGGATGAAGAAGCGCTGCGCCGACGTGCTGGCCAGTTCGGGCAGCTACGATCCCGACCTGCGTCAGCTGTGCCTGCTGATCTCGCGCCGGTAGAGCAGGAAATGTCAGGGCCCGCTGCCCATAAGGTGGCGGGCCTCTTAATTTTGCCGGCGAATCTTCTTCGCGATCATGCACCTTCACGCGGAACGGTAAGGCCGCTCGAACGTTCTCGTCTTCGAAACACCGCATGCAACCAACGGTGCTCAAACCGGCGCATCAGCGCCCAACGGGAGCGGGAACCATGAGCTTAGGCACCATACTCATCATCATTCTTGTCATTGCGCTGCTGGGCGGCTTCAGCGGGCTCGGCGGCGGCCCATTCTATGGAACGGGCTACTATGGTGGCGGCGGGCTTGGGCTTGTGCTGCTGATCCTCATCATCCTTGTCGTGCTAGGGCGGATCTAGAAGCTCGCAGGGCTTCGGATAATCGCGATCTCGTGACTGCCAAACAAAGGGAGCGCACCGGATCGTGATGAAAGCAAGCCGGCTTGTGATCCAAAATTCTTCGCGACTCTCGTATTGTGAATTCGGTCCACACCCCCCGTGGAAACAAGAGGAGAGGGTCCCACCCCTTCATCCTCCTCCAAGGCCCGCCCCGGTATGCCGGAGCGGGCTTTTGCGTTGAAGGGGAGGGAACCGGCTTGCGTCGAGACAGTTGAGTTTGCGGAAGGCTGCCCAATGCCCGCAACACTCAGAACGACACTCTGCGAAATTCGCGATGATCTTCATGTCCTGCGGCGGATGGTGGCGGCTCGCGGTCAGATAGAGACGATCCAGGGTATAGACGCGTTGATCGGCATGGCGGAAGCAGAGGCTATCAAGGTTATACGCCGCATCGATCGCGCGGCCTGAACAGGAAGCAGGATTGGATGAACATCAAGGAGATGACGCGGCAGGACTGCGTCGCCCTTTTGAAGACGCAACGCCTTGGTCGCCTGGCCTGCGTGCGTGACCAGAAACCCTATGTGGTGCCGGTCCATTTCGCCTTCGGCGAGAATTCCATTTTCAGTTTCTCGCTTCCCGGCAAGAAAGTCGACTGGATGCGGGCCAACCCCCATGTCTGCCTTCAGGTCGACGATGTCGGCGGTGTCAATGGCTGGAGGAGCGTCGTGGTGGAAGGCCTGTTTGAGGAATTGCCCAAAGCGCCTGATCTGGATGCCGGCATGACCGGCGTCGAAAGGATGACCGCTCCTGTCGACGGCGACCGCCGGCTTGCCTGGTCGCTTCTTGCCACGCACGCGAATTGGTGGGAGCCGGGAGCCCTGAAGCCCGGCGATGCTCTGGCGCCCTCGGGCAGCCATCTCTTCTATCAGATCAGGATCGAAGCGATGTCGGGAAGGCAGGCCTCGTGGTAACGGTTCTTACGCCGCACGCGGCACCCGTGAGGCGAAAGTCGCCCGGGTGACCGACACGCTGGTGCCGCCATTGTCGCTGATCGTCTCAACCTTGGCCTCCAGCTGCTTCACCAGCGCTTCGACAATGGCTGTCCCTAGGCCGGTGGCCGGCAAGTCGTTGGCGATCTTGCCGACGCCATTGTCCGAAACCGTCAGCTTCCAGTCGTTGCCGGCGGTCTCATAGCTCACCTGGATACGGGCGCCGGCCTTTTCCCTGGGAAATGCATATTTGATGGCGTTGAGGACGAGTTCGGTGACGATCAGACCGAGGCTGACCGCCTTTTGCGAGTCCATCCTGCCGCCTTCGGCCGTCACTGTGACCGTGATAGGCTGAGCTTCGCCAACCATTGACGAGGCGAGGCTGCCGCACAGCTTCGGAAGGTAGGAGCCGACATCGATCTCGTCGATGCCGGCCGCGGTGTGGAGATGGCGTTGCACCTCGGCCACGGACAGCACGCGCTGGTGGGCATCCTTGAGATGCTGGCGCGTTTCTTCCGACGTGACCGAGCGTGCCTTCAGCAACAGGATGCTGGCGATGATCTGCAGGCTGTTGGCAACCCGGTGCTCCATCTCGCGCAGCAGCACGTCCTTCTGGTGGAGCAGATCTTCCGTGCGCTTGAGCAGCTCCTCCTTTTCTCTCTCAATGACCCGACGGGCGGTTATGTCGTTGAAAGCGAGAAGGATGGTGACGGCCGGGCTGTGGTCGTAAAGCACCTTGCGGGCGTTGAGCAGCATGGTTCTGCGGCCGATCCGCGGGAAATCATGCTCGACCTCGAAACCGTCCATGGCGGTTTTCTCGGGGATGATCGTTTCCAGCAGCAGGCGAAGGGCGGGAATATCCCATTGGCCGTCGCCGAGCGCGTAGAGCAACGAGCCCTGGGTCTGCGCCGGGTCGACTTCGAATGTCTTGTAGAAGGAGCGGCTGGCGGCCAGCACGCGAAACTGTTCGTCCAGGACCAGGAACGGCTCGGTGATCGTATTGACGATCGCCTGCGCCAGCGTCTGCGCATCCTCGATATTCGCGATGGGTTGAAACATGGGCAAAAAGCCAGATGAGCGGCGTTTTGCCTCTCCAAGCATGGACTCTATCCCTTTGCCCGACCGTTGTCGCGAAGTGAATCGCCGGCCACGATGACGTGATGTCTCATATTGTCACTGAAAAAGGCGGGCACTCGGCCCGCCTTCGTCCAGCTGTTCCATTCAGGCCTGCGCCCAAATCGCGGTGCGTCAGTTCGCGCCGCCGAGCTGCTTGGTCATCTTGCAGAAATTGTCATGCGACTTGGCAATGGCCTTGTCGCCGCATTCCTTCATCATGCCTGCGCGGTCTTCTTCCTTCATCGCCATCCAGGCCACCTTGAATTCCTTCTCGGACTTCATCGTCTTCATGCCGGAGTCCGTATAGAAAGGCGTCATCTTGTCCCGATTGTCGAGCGCGGAAGTGTTGCCGCCTGAAGCGGCCAGCGCCGAGCCGGTCATCATTGCAAGCGCCATCGCGCCCATCGTGAGCATCTTGAAGTTCATTGGGGAATTCCTCTCTGTGGAGGCCATTGGAATAAACGACCTGCAGATAAACGGAATCGATAGAAAACAGTTCCTTTGGATGAAGGAATATTAAAATCCGATTTCATTCTATCTGGTCTGCCTAGTCTGCCCAAGCGCTGCCGAATTATTCCATGTCCGGTACGTCACCGCTGACAAACAGCGTGGTGGGTGGTCCGTAGTCGCCAAGTGTCGGGTCGGCATCGCGGCTCCAGGCGATGACGCCGACATGCTTTGCCGCCAGCGCCCTGGCGGTGCGTATGGCGCGGTCTTCGCTCTGCTGGTCGGCGGGGCCGAAGGCGGGAAACAATTCACCGTCTTCGCCGCGATCGAACGCGACCACGACGATCAGCTTGGGATTCTTGTGCTCTGTTGAATGGGACATGGTGCTCCTTCGACGCGGAGCCTATCACACTACCGAACCCAGGGGTCGGTTGTCTGGCTTCCATCGTATTTTGCAGCAGTCTCCGGAGCCCGCTGCCTCCCTTGAGCACTCTTCGGCCATCGCATTGACATGCGGTTTGTTGCCGTATATTGAACAGGACTATACAGGTTCACTGAACAGGTATGGATATGAAGCGGCGCGCGGTTCAACTGTCTCCCGGCACGGGCAAGCCCGAGCAGATCGCCACCGTTCTCGAACACGAAATCCGCTCCGGTGTTCTCGGCTTCGGCGACCGCCTGCAAAGCGAGAACGAGCTCGTCCAGCGCTTCTCCGTCAGCCGCAACACGGTCCGCAAGGGCCTCGAGGAACTGTCCAGCCGCGGGCTGATCACCACCAAGGTCGGCATCGGCTCCTTCGTCACCTTCGACGGCAAGCCGGTCGACGATTCGATCGGCTGGTCACGCGCGCTTGCCAATGCCGGCGCCAATGCCGAGACCAGGACGCTGCGGCTGGAGGTCATCGAAGACGCTGATCTCGCTGTCTTGCTTGGCATTGAAAGCCCGTTCTTCATCGCTGTCGACCGGGTGCGCACCAATGCCAGCGACGGCCATGCGATCTCCATCGAGCGCAGCCGCCTGCCGCTGTCACCGGAACTGGAGGATGTGCCGCTGCGCGGACTGCGCGAAGGGTCGCTGCACCAGACGCTGCGCGGTGCCGGCCTCATCCCCGACCACGGCGAGGAATGGGTCGGCATCGAGATGCTCAATGCTGAGGATGCCGCCATCCTCGGTTGCCCGCAAGGCACGCCGTTCCTGCGCGGCCGCCGGCTGACCCGCGCCGCCGATGACCGGCCGATCGAATATGTCACCAGCTTGCTCAATCCCGCGCATTTCGCGCTGCATATGAGGTTCTGAGCGATGCCGGACAACACCACGCTTGATCGCGCCATGGGCGCGCTTATCGGCGGAGCGCTGGGAGATGCGCTCGGCATGCCGACGCAGCTTTTGTCGCCGACCCGGATTGCCGAACTCTACGGCCATGTCGAGGATTTCATCGCGCCCTTCGCCGACCATCCGGTATCGAAGGGGCTCGCGGCCGGCACCATTACCGATGATACGGAACAGGCGCTGCTGCTTGGCCGCATCCTGGTTGAGTCCGGCGAGCGCTTCGACCATGCGCGCTGGGTCAACGCGCTGCTCGACTGGGAGCGCGAGGTCAAGGCGCGCGGCAGCTACGATCTGCTGGGTCCTTCGACGAAGCGCGCCATCGACGCCATCAACAATGGCGTGCCGGCGGAGGAGGCGGGGCGCAGCGGCGACACCAATGGCGCGGCCATGCGCATCGCGCCGGTCGGCATCATGATGCCGCTGGAGCCGCTCGACACGTTCGTCGCCAAGGTGGCAGAGACTTGCCGGGCGACGCACAACACCTCGATCGCCGTAGCGTCTGCCGCGGCCGTCGCGGCCGCCGTCAGCCGCGGCGTTGCCGGCGGTGACTGGCGCGCCGCCTCCGACAGTGCCATTGCCGCGGCGAGGCGAGGGGCGACGCTTGGCCATTGGGTGACCGGCGGCGACATCGCCGCGCGTATCGTCTGGGCACGGGATCTGGTGCGCGGCAAGGTGACGAGGGACGCGATCGGGCTGATCACCGATCTGGTCGGCACCGGCGTCGCCAGCCAGGAATCGGTTCCGGCGGCCTTCGCGGTGCTGGAAGTCGCCGGCGGCGACCCCTGGCAAGCGGCTGTCATCAGCGCCAATCTCGGCGGCGACACCGACACGATCGGCGCCATCGCGGCCGGCATGGCCGGCGCCTGCACCGGGTTTTCGCGGTTGCCAAGCGAACGTGTCGCCGGCCTCAGGGGGATCGACATGGCCGAGCTCCGCGCGCTGGCCGCCGACCTTGTCGCGGCGCGGACGTCCAAAGGGCTTGCGCCAAAAACCGGTTCCGGCAAGGACGCGGCGGCATGAGCGGGTGCCTCGTCCATATCGGCAGCGCGGTGGTCGACTATGTCTACCGAATCGACGCCTTGCCGGCGCCGGGCACCGAGAAGACGGCATCGAGCTTTGCCCAGGTCGCCGGCGGCGGCTTCAACATGATGGTCGCGGCCACCCGCACCGGCATGACAGTGGTGTTCGGCGGCCAGCTCGGCAGCGGGCCGAACGGCGATTTCCTGCGCGCCGCCTTCGCCGCCGAGGGCATCGAAACGCTGACGCCGCCATCGCCTCTGATGGACAGCGGCAATTGCGTGGCGATGATCTCAAGCGATGCCGAACGTACTTTCGTGTCGTGGCCCGGTGCTGAAAGCGTGCTCAGCCTCGACATGATGGCGCCGGTCTCAGTGGCGCCGGGGGATTGGGTGTTCACCTCAGGCTATACGCTGAGCTATCCCCACAGCCGCGACGCGCTGACCGACTGGATCGAGGCGCTGCCGGAAAGCATTCCCTTTGTCTTCGACCCGACGCCGGTCATTGCAGACATTCCGCGCGCCATCCTGTCGCGGGTGCTCGGCCGCACCACGTGGCTGAGCTGCAATACGACGGAGGCCGCCGAGATCACCGGCCCCGGTGATGTCGAGGCCCTCGCGGCGCGGCTGCTTGCCGACCATTGCCCACAGGCGGCCGGTGTCGTCATCCGCTCCGCCGCCAAGGGCTGCCATGTCAGGCTGGCCGACGGCACGGCGCAGACCATCGCCGGGTTCAAGGTCGATGCCATCGACACCAACGGCGCCGGCGACACCCACATCGGCGCTTTCGTCAGTGCGTTGGCGCGCGGTGTGCCACCCTTCGAGGCGGCCGGCTACGCCAATGCGGCAGCGGCCATTTCGGTCACCCGCCATGGCGGTTCATCGGCGCCGACCGATGCGGAAATCCAGACTTTCCTGAGCCAGGCCAATGGTCCTTCGACCGGCGCGCCGGGCCAGACAAAGAAGGCCCATCAGACAGCCTGACAAGCCCGGGAAGCGGGCAAACCAAAGAGAGGAACCAACATGCGCATGCCAAGACTGACTGCTCTCTTGACGGCGACCGCCGTCTTCACCACCGCGCTCACGCTGGCCGCTAGTGCCGCTGAAGTGCATGTGCTCAACTGGAAAGGCTACGGCGCCGACGAACCCTGGGCCATCGCAGCCTTCGAGAAGGCGACCGGCAACAAGGTCGTCAACGACTTCTTCAATTCCGAACAGGAAATGCTGACCAAGATCCGGACCAATCCCGGTCTCTACGACGTCGTCATGATCAACGCCGCCTTCAACGACCAGGCGATGGCGGAAAAGCTGATCCAGCCGATCGATACCTCGAAACTGCCGAACTATGCCGACATCAGCAAGGACAAGGCCGGCTCGCCGATGCTCGACCATGACGGCAAGGTCTATGGCGTGCCGTGGGTGTGGGGCCTGACGGCGCTCGCCATCAACGAAAAGTCCTTCGACAAGCCGCCGACGTCGATCGCCGAAATGTGGGATCCCGCGCATAAGGGCCGCGTCGTCATCCGCGACGACGCCGTCGAGGCGGTGCAGTTCGGCGCCATCGCCACCGGCCAGAACATCAACGACATCAAGGATATGGATGCGGTCAAGACGAAGCTCACTTCGCTGATGCCGCAGATCAAGACCTTCTGGAGCTCGGAGAACGACTGGAACCAGATGGTCGCCTCCAACCAGATCGACATCGGCACCTACTGGAGCGGCTCGGCCGACCGCGCCAAGACCCACTTCAAGCTGCCGGTTTCGCTGGTCATTCCAAGGGAAGGCGCCGTCGCCTGGCTGGATGCCTTTTCCATTCCGGCAGGTTCGAAAAATGTCGAAGGCGCGCAGGCCTTCATCAACTGGATGATCGACCCGAAATTCTATGTCGAATGGGTCACCAAGGTGGGCGCCCCGGTTTCGGCGAACACAAAAGCGGTCGAAGCGCTGCCCGAAGACTCCTTTAACCGCAAGGTGATGGGCGATCCCGAGGTCGCCAAGCGCATCCAGTTCCAGGCGCCGGTCACCGATGCCCAGCGCGAGGCCTATCTGGCGCTCTGGCAGCAGCTCAAGGTCGACGTGAAGTAAAGTTCGCGTCCGGACCAGCCGGCGGTTCGCGCCGGCTGGCCCTTCAATCCTGGGGAGGGTGGTGGCATGGCAGCACAGAGCGCGACCGCATCGCGCAGCGGGTTGAGATCGGCGCTGCCGCTGCTGGCACCGGCCTATCTCTGGCTGACGGTGGCGATCTTCCTGCCGCTCTCGGCCATGGTCTTCTTCTCCTTCATGACCGAGCTGCCGCTGTCGGGAAAGCCGTGGGCGTTCACCCTTGGCAACTACGCCGCCTTCTTCTCGCAGAGTCTTTATCTGACACTGCTGCTCGCCTCGCTGCGCCTCGGCCTTGAAGTGACATTGTGGTGCATCGTTATCGGCTACCCGGCGGCCTACGTGCTTGCCAAGGTGCTGAAAGGGCGCAGCCGCGAAGCGATCTTCCTGCTGGTCATCCTGCCGTTCTGGTCGAACGGGCTGGTGCGCATCTTCTCCTGGGCAATGGTGCTGCGTGAGGGCGGCATCCTCGACACGGCGCTCAACGCCGTGCTGCCGTTCAAGATCAACATCGATCTCATGTATTCCTATCCGGCCGTCATCATCGGGCTGGTGCACTCCTACGTGCCCTATATGGTGCTGACCTGTTATCTCACCTTGCAAGCGATCGACGACTCGCTGATCGAGGCCGGCCGTTCGCTCGGCGCCTCGCGGTTGCAGGTGCTGAAGCGGGTGATCATCCCGCTGTCGATGCCCGGCCTGGTGGCGGGGGCGGCGCTGATCTTCGTTCCCGTCGTCGGTTCCTTCATGGAGCCGCGCATCCTCGGTGGCCGCACCGGCACCTTCTACGGCACCGTCATCGAGGACCAGTTCGTCGCGGTGTTCAACTGGCCGCTGGGTGCCGCGCTCTCCTTCATCCTGCTGGCCGTGGTGCTGGTCATCCTGGCGATTGCCTCGCCAGTGCTGCGGAGGGCTGCGTGATGGTGACGACGCGCATCCTCGAAGGACTTGGCCGCCTCTATATCGGACTGCTGCTCGCCTTCCTTTATCTGCCGATCATCATCATGGCGCTGATGTCGTTCAACGTCTCGCCCTTCTATCAATTGCCATTCGAATGGACGACGGAATGGTACGCGTCGCTGTGGCAGAACGACCAGCTGATTGCCGCGACCTGGAACAGCCTGGAAATTGCTGTCATCACCACGCTCATCAGCGTGGTGCTGGGCTCGGCGGCGTCGCTGGCGCTTTATCGCTATGAATTCCGCGGCAAGAAAGTGCTGCAGGCGCTGCTGTTTCCGCCGATCGCCATTCCGTGGCTGATCACCGGCACGGCGATGCTGATCTTCTTCTTCGGCGTCGGCATCGGGCGCGGCCTGTTCGCCATCCTGCTCGGCCATGTCGCGCTGGCGCTGCCCTATGTCATCGTCGTCGTCTCGGCGCGGCTGCAGACTTTCACGCCGGAGCTGGAAGAGGCGGCGCGCTCGCTCGGCGCCAACCAGTGGCAAGTGACGAACCGCGTCACGCTGCCCTGGATCATGCCCGGCGTCATTGCCGGCGGGTTGTTTGCCTTTGCCGTCTCGTTCGACCAGTTCGTCGTCTCCTATTTCCTGGCGACGCCTGGCCAGACGACACTGCCGGTCGAAATCTACGCCGCGATCCGCAAGGGCTTTACGCCCGAGATCAATGCGGTCTCGACCATCATCATTGTCGTGTCGATGGCGCTGATGCTGCTCACGGCGCGGTTCTTCAAATTCGGCGGAGAGAAATAATGGCCGGCGTGCAGGTATCTGATGTCTCCCGCAGCTTTGGCGCGCACAAGGCGCTGGACAATGTCTCCATCGATTTCGCCGATGGCGGCTTCTATGCGCTGCTTGGGCCATCCGGCAGCGGCAAGACCACGCTGCTGCGTCAGATCGCCGGCTTCGACTTTCCCGACTCCGGTCGTATTTCCATAGGCGGTGAAAGTGTCGAGCGGGTGCCGGTCGAGAAGCGGCGCATCGGCATGGTGTTCCAGAATTATGCGCTGTTCCCCAATATGAGCGTCGCCGACAATGTCGCCTTCGGCCTGTCGGTGCGCGGCGAAGCCAAGGCGGTGATTGCCACCGAAGTGCAGCGCGCGCTCGACCTCGTGCAATTGGGCAAGCTCGGCGGTCGGCGTCCGCACCAGCTCTCCGGCGGCCAGCGTCAGCGCGTCGCGCTGGCGCGCGCCATCGTCACCAAGCCGCGCGTGCTGTTGCTCGACGAGCCGCTCGGCGCGCTCGACAAGGCGCTGCGCGTCGATATGCAGATCGAGCTCAAGCGTATCCAGCGCGAGATCGGCATCACCACCATCTTCGTCACCCACGACCAGGAAGAGGCGCTGACGATGAGCGACCGCATCGGCATTTTGCGCGACGGCCGGTTGGTGCAGGAAGGGCCGCCGGAGGAAATCTACGACCGGCCGAAAAGCGAGTTTGCCGCGACTTTCCTCGGCGACGCCAACATTTTTCGCGGCGACTCGACAGGCAACGGCATCCGCCTGCCGGACGGCACGGCGATTGCGGCCGGCGCCGGTCCGACGCTTGCCGCTGGTGCCAAGGCCAGCTGTGCCGTGCGGCCCGAACGCATCCGCATCGCCACCGACGCCGGGGTTCCGGATGCTGCCAATGCCAACATGCTCAAGGGCCAGGTTTCCAAGCGCATCTTCGCCGGCAACAACAGCACGTATTTTGTCGAGCGCGCCGGCCAGACGCTGAAGGTCATCGTGCAGAACACCGGGGCCGACAGGCTGACGGAAGGGCAGGATGTGGTGCTGCGCTGGTCGCCGGAAAGTACGGTGTTGATCGCGGCGGGTTGATTGATGGCATTGACAGCTGGGGCGCTGTCCCGCCATCAGGTCGAGTAAGGCCTGGAACACACCGATGACGCTTGAGCTGACCGCACAGGACCGATCCATGCTCGACGGCGAGCAAGGCCCATCCGCGGCCGCGGCGATGAAAATCCTCGTCGCTTTCTCCAACGCCATCGGCGCAGGCGGTCTGCTCGACATATCAGGTGCCCATATCGATGGCTGCCTCTACCATGGCAAGGCCGGGCTCGATTTCGTCGAACGGCTGGTCGAGGGCGGCGGCCGCGTGCAGGTGCCGACGACGCTGAATGTCGGCTCGTTCGACCTCATCCATCCCGGCATGGTGAAGATGCCGGCGGCGGACGAGGTGCCGGCGCGGCGGCTGATGAAGGCGCATATGGAGCTAGGCTGCCAGGCGACGTTTACTTGCGCGCCGTATCAGACGCGGTTTCGGCCGGAGTTCGGCCAGCAGATCGCCTGGGGTGAATCCAACGCCATCGTCTTTGCCAATTCGGTGATCGGCGCGCGCACCAACCGCTATGGCGATTTCATCGATTTGTGCCGCGCCATGACCGGGCGCGCGCCTGCCTGGGGCCTGCATCTCAGCGAAAACCGGCGTGGCCGCATCCTGTTTGAACTGGATATCGCCGAGGCCGAACCAAGCGACAGCCTGTTCGTCGGTGTCGGTCTGATCATCGGGCAAGCCAGTGGCGACCGCATTCCGGTCATTGCAGGCCTGCAGCAGCCGCGCGATGAGGATCAGCTGAAGGCGCTGGGCGCGGCGGCCGCGACGACGGGTGCCGTGGCGCTGTTCCATGCGGTCGGCATCACGCCGGAGGCTAGGACGCTCGATGAGGCTTTTCAAGGCCACGCGCCGGAAGAGACGATCCGCATCACCCGTGCCGATCTCGATCATGCGCTTGCCAGGCTGTCGATGGTGCCTGACGGCGCGCTGCTCTCGGCGGTCTCACTGGGCACGCCGCATTTTTCGCATGAGGAGTGGATGCGCCTGTTGCCAATGCTGCGCGACGTTGCGCCGGGCAGGGGCATCCCGATCTACGTCAACACCGGTCGCGCGACGCTGACGCGGCTGCAGGAGGAGGGCGCGCTGGCCGGCATGGAGGCTTTCGGCCTGATCCCTGTCGCCGACACCTGCACCTATGTCACCTCCATCCTCGAGCGGCTCGAGGGCGTTGTCATGACCAATTCCGGCAAGTGGGCACATTACGCGCCGGGCAATATCGGCGTGACCGTCGCCTTCGCCGACATAAAGGACTGCATCCGCTCCGCGGCGGTCGGGCATGTCGTGCGGAGCGCCTCATGACGCAGCCGGTTGCAGCAGGAGCCGTCGAACGGCCGGGCACTTTCCAACTTGCCGGTGAGGCCGATGGCCTGGCTCTGGTGTTCTCGCAGCCGCTCAGCTTCTGGGGCGGTGTCGATGCCGAGACTGGTGAGATTATTGACCATTCGCATCCGGGGCTCGGCCAGAATGTCGCCGGCAAGATTCTGGTCATGCCGAGCGGGCGGGGATCGTCGTCCTCATCGTCGGTGCTGGCCGAAGCGATCCGCCGGGGCACGGCGCCGGCCGGCATTGTCTTGCAGCGTCCGGACCCGATCCTGGCGGTGGGCGCCATCGTCGCCGAGTTTCTCTACGCCATCCACATGCCGCTGGTGGTCTGCGACATTGCGGGGATTGTTTCCGGCGACCGGATCGCAATCAGCTCAGCCGATGATGGTCGGGCAATCGTCAGCGTTCAGCCAGCCATCAATCTCCCGGAGCAACGCCGCCAGTAGCCGTCGGCTAAGCGGGCGGTTCGCTGGGCAGGAACAACGCCCATTGACCGCGGAACCCGCTGCCCTCGCCAAGTCACGGTCCGCGGCTGATTTCTCCGGATCGACTGCTTGCCGCACAAACGTGCCGGTCCGGCCTGGAACATTGGCACGATATTCTAGTCCCCGCGGTTGACCGTAAACGCGTTCTCCAGCCTATAATTCTACTAAATTCATAGACTAACTGAAGGCGCCCTAAGCGCCTGTGGTATGGTCCGTGAAATCGGTGGAAAAAGGGAGCGCAGGGATGCCGAAAACAGAATCCAACCCGATCGATCTTGGCACCAAAGCAGCGGACTTCCTGCTGCCCGACGCACAGGGCGTGCTGCACCGGCTGGCCGACTTCGATGCCAGGCCGGCCTTGCTGGTCGCCTTCATCTCAAACCACTGCCCGTTCGTCGTGCTGATCCGCGAGCAGCTTGCCGCCTTCGCCAGGGATTATGCGGCCAAGGGGCTGCAGGTGGTGGCGATCAACGCCAACGACCATGAGGCGCATCCGGAGGAGACGCTCGCACGCATTGGCGAGGAGGCGGAGAAATTCGGTTATTCCTTTCCCTATCTCAAGGATGCGTCGCAGCAGACGGCGAAAGCCTATGGCGCGGCCTGCACGCCCGACTTCTTCCTGTTCGGCGCCGATCGCCGGCTCGCCTATCACGGTCAGTTCGACGATGCGCGGCCCGGCAACGGCAGACCGGTGACGGGTGCCGATCTGCGCGCTGCGGTCGATACGGTGCTAGAGGGCGGCAGGCCGGCCGCCGATCAGGTGCCGTCGATCGGCTGCAACATCAAATGGAGCGCCGGCAACGAGCCGGTTTGGTTCGCGGGTGCGGCCCGCGCCGCCTGAAGCGGCTCCAGCCTGTCTAGACCTGATCGCCGAGTAGCCATGCCCCAGCCACAACGATCCGCTTCCGACAGTCTGCACCTGCAGGCCGATGTGCTGGTGCTCGGCGGTGGGCCTTCGGCTGCCTGGGCGGCGGTCGCGGCGGCTGAAAGCGGTGCCAAGGTGGTGCTGGCCGACAAGGGTTACCTCGGCACCAGCGGCGCCACGGCACCGTCCAACACCGGCACTTGGTGCGTGCCGCCGGGCGACAACAGGCATGCCGTGGTCGAACGCCGCTGGCAGCGCACCGGCGAACTCGCCGACCAGCGCTGGATGCTGCGCTGCGTCGACACCGCCTACCACAATCTGCTCAGGCTTTCCGAATGGGGCTATCCCTTCCCGAGCGAGGAGGATGGCCGGCTGTACATCGCCAATCTGCGCGGTCCCGACTATATGCGTTTCATGCGCCGTCGTGTGTTGATGGCCGGCGTCACCGTGCTCGACCATCATCCGGCACTGGAACTGCTGTCGGATGGCGATGCCATCGTCGGCGCTTCCGGCGTTGCCAGGCAGGCGGGCCATGACTGGCGCGTCGATGCCAATGCCGTGGTGCTGGCGACCGGTGGCTGCGCCTTCCGCGAGCGCATCCTCGGCGGTACCGGCCTGACCGGCGACGGCTATCTGATGGCGGCGGAAGCCGGCGCCAGCCTGTCGGGCATGGAATTCACCGGCAAGTACACGCTGGCGCCCTATGGTTCCTCGTTGAACAAGGGGCTGCCGTTTCGCTGGGCCTCGTTCCATCGCGAGGATGGTTCACCGATCCTCGGGCCGACCGGCGAACCATTGCGCAACGGCATTGGCGACCGCGAGGAAGAGGTGGCGCGGGCGCTGATCGACGGTCCGGTCTATGCGCGGCTTGACCAGGCCGAACCGGCGCTGCAGGGTTGGCTGCGCCAGGGCCAGCCGAACTGCTTCGTGCCCTACGACCGCGCCGGCATCGATCCGTTCACCGAGCTGTTCCGCATCACGCTGCGCGCCGAGGGCACGGTGCGTGGCACCGGCGGCATCGACATCGTCTCCGACGACTGCGCCACCGGCGTGCCCGGTCTCTATGTAGCCGGCGACGCGGCCAGCCGCGAGATTATGACCGGTGCGGTGTCGGGTGGCGGCGCTGTCAATTCGTCCTGGGCGCTGGCCAGCGGCTGGTGGGCCGGCAAGGGCGCCTCGACCCATGCCAAGCGACGGACCGGCAAGGCATTCCGCAGTGCTTCGCGGCCGCTCGGTCAGGCCGGATTGCGCCCGGCGGCAACGCCTCGCGCCGACGTCGCCGCAAGCGAAGTCATCGAAGCGGTACGCAATGAGGTGACGCCGCTCAACGGAAATTTCTTTCGCACAGGCGCCGGCCTGGAGAAAAGCCGAGAGCGGCTGGAGAGCGTCTGGCGCGATGTGCGCGATCATCTGCAGGGCGAGGGGCTGGACCGGGTGCGCACACGCGAGGCGGCATCGATCGCCGCTGTCGGGCGCTGGTCGGTAGCGGCCGCCCTGCATCGCACCGAGAGTCGTGGCATGCATCGCCGAAGCGACCTGCCGGGCAAGAACGCCCTGGCGCATCGGCTGGTGATCACCGGTGTCGACCGATTCCGTATCGCCGGCGCGCCTGAACGGCTGGCGGAGCTGGCGTCATGATCGAGATCGTCTCGGCCACGCGCTGCGTCGAGTGCGACATCTGCGTCAAGGTGTGCCCGACCAATGTCTTCGACGCGACCGAGAACGGCGCGCCAATCATCGCCCGGCAGGACGACTGCCAGACCTGCTTCCTCTGCGAGATCTACTGCCCGACCGACGCGCTTTACGTGGCCGAGGTGGCGGACGGACCAACCGGCATCAGCGAGGCGGAAGTCGAGGAGCGGCTTCTGTTCGGCTCCTATGCTCGCGCGCTCGGCTGGAAGCGCGGCAAGACTGGGGGCTCGGAATTCGACCCGACGCACCGCATCCGCGTGGCGCAGTGAACCGATCGGAGACAGAAATGGACCGCATCGTCGTCAGCGACATCAAGAAGACCTTCCAGCTCAAGCCGGGGCAGTTCGTCACCGTCGACGGCGAGGCGACCGACCGCGTCACCGTGCTCGAGGGCGTCGATCTCTCCATCCGCAAGGGCGAGTTCATCACGCTGGTCGGTCCGAGCGGCTCGGGCAAGTCGGTGCTGCTCGATATCATTGGCGGGCTGACGCCGGCGACCGGCGGCGATGTCCAGCTCGACGGCAGGCGCATCACCAAGCCCGATCCGAAGACCGGCTATGTCTTCCAGCAATATGCGCTGTTTCCTTGGCGCACGGCGCTGGCCAACATCGAATATGCGCTGGAGGTTCGCGGCGTCGCCAAGGCCGAACGCACGGCCACCGCCCGGCATCTGCTGTCCCTGTTTGGCCTTGCCGGCTTCGAGGACCGTTTTCCCAACCAGCTATCCGGGGGCATGCAGCAGCGCGTGGCGATCGCGCGGGCGCTGGCCAGCAATCCGGAAGTGCTGTTGATGGACGAGCCTTTCGCGGCGCTCGACCAGCAGACGCGCGAACTGCTGCAAGGCGAGCTTTTGCGGATCTGGGGCAAGATCAAGACGACGGTCATTTTCGTCACCCACTCGATCGACGAGGCGATCTTCCTCGCCGACCGCGTGGTGGTGATGACGGCGCGGCCGGGCGCGGTGAAGGAGATCATCGATATCGATCTGCCACGGCCGCGCGACGGCGACATTCGCGCCAGCACCGCTTTCAACGATTATCGCGCCCGCGTCTGGGACGTGCTGCGTGACGAGGTCAACAAGGCGCAGAAGGACTGGACGCTGTCGCCAGCCTTCAGCCATTGAGGAGCTAGAGCCATGGCCTACCTGACCGAAAAGCTTGGCCCCGCCATCGGCTTTCGCAGTGTTGCCGGCGAGGCCGCGGTTCCGGCGAAAGTCCCCGCGATCAAGGCGCGCAGTGTTGCCGCGGGCACGAAGTTCCGGAAGAGACGGGCGCATGCCGGCACCTTCCTCTATGGCCTGCCACTGCTCGGCCTGTTCTTCCTGCTGTGGGAGATCGCGCCGCGTCTCGGCTGGCTCAATCGCATCTTCTTTCCGCCGCTGAGCGAGGTGATGGTGGCGTGGTGGAACCTGCTCGCCTCGGGCGTGCTGATCGAGCATATCGGCATCAGCCTGCAGCGCGCGGCGATCGGTTTCGCGCTCGGCGTGGTGGTGGCCATTCCACTGGGCCTGCTGATGGGCCGCTATGCGCTGTTCGAGAAGGTTTCGGACCTGCTTGTGCAGACGCTGCGCAACACCTCGCAATTCGCGCTGCTGCCGGTGTTCATCCTGCTGCTCGGCATTGGCGAGGAATCGAAGGTGGCGATCACCTTCTACTCCTCGGTGTTCTTTCTCCTCGTCAACACGATCAGCGGCGTCAAGTCGGTCGATCCGCTGCTGATCAAGGCAGCCCGCTCGATGGGTACGTCGGACTTCGATCTGTTCCGCAAAGTCATCCTGCCGGCCAGCATTCCCTCGATCGTCGCCGGCGCGCGGCTGGCGGTGAAATCCTCGCTGTTCGCGGTGATCGGCGCCGAGATGCTGGCGGCCAAATCCGGCCTCGGTTTCCTCATCCAGAACTCGCAGCTGATGATGGAAACAGCCGACATGTATGCCGGCATCCTGACGCTCACCGTCATCGGGCTGACGGTCAACTACCTGCTCGTCTGGTTCGAACGCTGGGCAACCGCCTGGAAGGGCCAGTCCGAGTCTTCGCTCATTTAAGCCACCCATTCATTCCAATCAGGAAGGATTTTTCACATGACCAGCATCGCATTCGATGGACTTCGCCGACTGCTCCTGAAGGGCGCCATAGCCGTCGTCATCGGCCTCGGCGGCATGCCTGCCTTCGCGCAGGACATGCCCGATGTCATCCGCATCGGCAGCACCGCGCCCGGGCATCTCAAATTCATCCTTGCCCAGAAGGATGGCTGGTGGGAAAAGGAATTCTCCAAGGACGGCATCAAGGTCGAACTGGTGACCTTCAATGGCGGCTCGGAGGCGACGACAGCGCTGGCCACCGGCGCCATCGAGTTCACCTACACCGGCAACAACCCGGCGCTGCGCGTTGCGGCGTCCGGCGCCGACGTCAAGCTGATCGGCCTGTCGAGCTATGTGAAGGCTGGCGGCTCCTACATCGTCGTCAAGACCGACTCGCCGCTGAAGACGCTGCAGGACCTCAAGGGCAAGAAGGTTGCCTATCTCACCGGCACGGTGCGGCATTCGAATTTCAGCAAGGCGCTGAACAGCGTCGGCCTGACGACGAATGATGTGGAGGGACTGAACCTGCCGTTCGAGGCGTCGGGACCGGCGCTGTTGCGCGGTGACATCGACGCCATCGTCGAGACCGACTCGACGGCAGCCAAGCTGGTCGATACCGGCGAGGCGCGCGTGCTGTTCGACACCGGCACCCATCCGGAATGGAACGTGCCCAACGTCATCTCGGTCAATGGCGCCTTTGCGGCGAAATATCCCGAGCTGGTCAAGCGGCTGCTAAAGGTCGATATCGAGATTTCGCGCTGGGCCGACGCGCATCCCGAGGACACGATCAAGACCTTTGTCGAGGCGACCAAATCGTCGGAAAAATCCGTGCGCAAGACATATGCCGATGGCGTGTTCCACCAGGATCCGAAACTCACCGACGACGCGATCGCCGCCTTGCAGGGCGAGGAAAAATTCATGGCCGGTGCCGGGCTGCTGAAGGGCTCGATCGACTACGGCAAATGGGTCGACAAGAGCTTTGTCGACGGCGCCGCAGCGGAAGTCGCTGCCGTCCAGTAGGCCGGAAATATCGAGCGGGCGCTTCGCAGCGCTGCCCCGTTCTGCCGGATCAAATCTCCGGGATGTTTTCCTTGAAGATCACCTGCAGTCTCGGCTGGTGCAGTTCATAGGGCAATCCCCGGACCGCATGGGTCAAGGTGTTGAGCGCCTCACGCGCCTCGACGCGCGGGTTCTGGTCGATGACCGCGTCGAGCGTGCCGTCGAGCAGCAGGTCCTTGGTACCGTCCGTCACCTCATGGCCGAGGAAGACCATGGATTGCGCGCGGCCGCGCTCCTTGAGCGCGCGTGCGATGCCGGTGTTGCCGGCGCCGACATTGTAGATCGCGGCAAGGTCGGGGTGGCGGTCCAGAAGCGCTGATGCCTCCGAATAGGCCTTCTCGCGGTCGTCGAGCATTTCGCGCATTTCGACAATCTCCAGATTGGGCGATTCCTCGGTCAATATGTGTCGGAATCCCATCTCGCGCTCCTCATGGCCGCGATAGGACAGCGAGCCGGCGAACAGCGCCACCTTGCCGGGGCGTTCCGACCCCATGAAACGGTTGAGCAGATAGCCGGCCAGCCGCCCGGCGGCGCGGTTGTCGATGCCGATATAGGCGACCCTCGGCACATGCAGGATGTCGGAGGCGATGGTCACCACCTTGATGTCGTTGGCCGACAGCGAGCGGATCGCCTCGCGCACCGTCGGATGGTCGAGCGCGATGACGCCGACGCCTTGCGTCTGTCCGCGCAAATCCTGCAGCAGGCGGGCGAGCCGGTCGGGATTGAAGCCTTCTATGGTGGCGATGTGGACGTCGAGATCCGGCCGCGCCAAAGCCTGCGCCTCGATGTGCCGATGCAGCATCTTGATGAAGGAATTGGTGCCGGCCGGCAGCGCGAAGTCGAGCCGGATGACCTCGCCGTGCAAAGCGCGCGGCGGCACCCCGTTCGGGCTTTCGGCGATGTAGCCGAGGCGCTGCGCCATTTCGAGCACGATTTCGCGGGTGCGCGCCCGCACGCCGGGCCGGTTGTTGAGCACGCGGTCGACGGTGGCGGCGGAAACGCCGGCTTCCCGGGCTATGTCAGTCAGGGTGGAACGCACCGTCTTTCATCTCCTCAACGCATCAGGATCACGCAATGCCGGCAGCCGGCCTGATGGCCACGACTCCTCGCCATCGGCGATTCTGATGGGAAATGATGTATCCGGCCTTGGCCGAAGCGCAAGCCGTCCGGCTAAATCAGCTCGGCTGGCACGGCTATTTCGGGACGGGAAGATACATTTCCCATCAAATCGAGGCATCTGGAGCGGTATATGGACCCCGGTATGACGCATTTCCTCGCCCCATTGCGATGTTGTGAGGTGTTTTGATTATTTATGATGTTGACAGCCTTCCGATCCTGCCGTCAATATCCCTCATGGGCTCGTGGAGGAAACGTGAGCCCTGAGGGAGGAAACCCAATGTCTGATCTGATCCGCATATCGCGACGCCGGTTGCTGGCGTCCGGAGGAAAGGCGGCAGTGTTCGTAGCCGCCACAGGTATCGCACCGCAATTCATTCGCCCCGGCCGTGCCTTCGCCGCCGACGCACTGGCGCCGGGCATGATCGGCGGCCCGACCGGCTTCGAGGGCGCCGAGCGCTATCAATATGGCGCCGATACGCCGGAAGGCCGCGCCATCGAGGCGGCCAAGGCGCTGAAGGGAGCCGGCAAGGCGCCGGCGAAGATCGTCCTCGGCCTGTCGGATGGCTCGATCGGCCAGCTGACGCAGCCTTTCCCGGCCGGCGCGCCGTCGATCAAGGAATTGTGGGAAAAAGAGACCGGCATTCCGATCGAAATCGTCGGCCTGCCGAACGGCCAGGAATTCACCAAGACGATGCAGGACATCTCCACCAAGGGTGGGGCCTACGACATCTATTCGACCGAATGGAACCGCCTCGGCGACCTCGCCGAAACCGGCGGCATCGCCAAGCTCGACGACTTCGTTGCGCAGTACAAGCCTGAATGGGACGATCCCAAGACCGGCTATGTCGACGGCGCCAAGGGCGTGTCGCTGCTCAACAAATATCGCGGCTCGAACTATGGCGTGTCGCTTGACGGCGACTTCCAGACCTGGGTCTACCGCACCGACCTGTTCGGCGACGCAGCCGAACAGAAGGCCTTCAAGGACAAATACGGCTACGATCTGGCGCCGCCGAAAACCTGGAAACAGCACGGCGATATCGCCGCCTTCTTCCAGCGCCCGGACAAGGGCCTGTTCGGCTCGACCGACCTGCGCAACCAGGGCTGGGGCTACACCAATTGGTACCAGCGCTATGTCTCGATGGCCTCGCCCAACCAGTTCCTGTTCGGCGACGACGGCAAGCCGCTGATCAATTCCGAACACGGCATCGCCGCCACCAACGAATATGTCGGCTCGCTTGCTCACCACTCGCCGGATGCGATCTCGTGGGGCTGGCCGGAGCAGTATGGCAATTTCGCCAAGGGCGGTGCGGCGATGACCTGCGCCTTCTCCAACCTGCCGAAATTCCTCGACAATGCCGGCAACAAGGATTCGGCCGTCACCGGCAAGATCGGCTCGATGCTGCCGCCCGGCCGCGAGATCGACGGCAAGCTGATCAGCCGATCGGTGCTGTGGTTCTCGCTGACCGGCATGGTCTCGTCGCAGTCCAAGAACCAGGAGGTCGCCTATCTCCTGCTGCAATGGCTGGGCTCGGCCCGCATCTATGCCTGGATGAGCGCCAACCCCGGCGGCTATCTCGATCCGTTCCGGCTTTCGGATTTCTCCGATCCGCTGGTGCGCCAGACCTATCACGCCTACCACATGGACGTGGTGCGCGAGACGGTCGCCCGCACGGTGCCGACCATCAACTATCCCGGCGCCACCGCCTTCCACAATGCGCTCGACGAAAACCTCATGGCTTCACTGACCAAGGCCAAGACATCGGAGCAAGCGATGGCCGACACCGAGACCGAGTGGAAGAAGATCGCCCGGCGCATCGGTGAGGACAAATTGCTCGAAGCCATCAGAACCAACAAGGAGGCCTGGCCGACCGTTCTCGATCCGATCAGCTGATCCGTCTCCCTGGATCAGAGCCGGAGGGGAGGGGCGAAAGCTCTTCCCCTCCGCACTCAACGCCACCAGCAAAAGCAGCCAGATGAAGCGTTCCGTTCCTTTCGAGATATTCCGCTACGCCGCGATCCTCGCGGCGATGGCGGTGACGCTGGTGCCGATCCTGTGGATGGTGTCGATGGCCTTCAAGCCGATCGCCGAATGGTCGGCGACGGGTGCCGACCTGACATGGTGGCCGAAGAACCCGACGCTCAGCAATTTCCGCTTCGTGTTCGGCGAATCCACCAACAGCCTGATCGTGGCGCTCGACCGCACGGCGCTGAAGCCGATCCTGTCGTCGCTGCTGTCGGCGGTGTTCGGCACCGCGATCGCCATGTCGGCGGGCACGGCGGCGGCCTATGGGCTGTCGCGCTTCGGCTCCGGACAGAACCTGCCGCTGGCACTGATCCAGCTCCGGTTGTTTCCGCCGATGGCGGTGATGATCCCGGTGATGATCATGTGGGCGTTCCTGAACTTCACCGACAGCTGGTGGGGCCTGGCATTGATCTATGGCATCGTCACCTTGCCGTTCGCCTTCTGGCTGATGAAGACCTTCTTCGACGACATGCCGCGCGAGATCGAGGAGGCAGCACTTGTCGAAGGCTGCTCGCGGCTGCGCGTCTTCACCCGCATCACGCTGCCGATGATGCGTGCACCGCTCGCCAGTGCTGCATTGTTCGTCTTCATCCTCAACTGGTCGGACTATCTGATCGCGCTGCTTCTGACGACGCGCGAATGGGTGACGATCCCGGTCTACATGGCCTCGCTGTCGTCCTCGATGACCGGCCAGCTCTACGGCGCCAAGGCAGCGCTCGGGCTCATCGCCGCCGTGCCGCCCGTCATCATGGGCATCGCCATCCAGCGTCATCTGGTGCGCGGTCTGACCTTCGGGGCGCTCAAGCAATGAGCGCGGTGACCGTGACTGTTTCGGAGGACGAGATGGGCGCCGCGCCTGCAAAGCCGGCCCTGCGGGACGAAGGCGCCCGGCTGGGCTTCCGGCTGACGCTGCCGGCGCAGATACTGGTGCTGTTCATCTCGGTCTTTCCGCTGCTGATGCAGCTCTACATCAGCGTCACCGACTGGTCGCCGCTGTCGGGCCTCGGCTGGTGGAATGCCTGGGAGATGTGGAACAGCTTTGCCAACTACACCGATCTCGCTGCCGATGCCCGCTTCTGGAGCGCGTTGAAGCGCACGGCCATCGTCATGGTCGTCTGCGTGCCGGCGGAGTTCCTGGGTCTCGCGCTGGCGACGCTGTTCGCCGACGATTTTCCCGGCAAGCGCATCTTCTATTCGATCCTGCTGATGCCGATGATGGTGGTGCCGGCGGTGGCCGGCTACATGTTCTTCATGCTGTTCCAGTCGGGCGGCCCGGTGAACGACATCCTGTCCGCCCTATCAGGCACGCAGGTCACCATCGCCTGGCTGTCGGACCCGACGCTGGCGCTGATCGCGGTGATGATTGCCGATATCTGGCAGTGGACGCCGCTGATGTTCCTCATCCTGCTCGCCGGCCTGGTCGGCGTGCCGGAGGACCAGATCAAGGCGGCGACCTTGCTCGGCGCCAATCCGTGGCAGCGCTTCGTCACCATCGTGCTGCCGAAGATGAAGACCATCATCATCATCGCGCTGGCGATCCGCGTGATCGAGAATTTCAAGATCTTCGACACGCTCTACATCATGACCGGCGGCGGCCCCGGCGTCGCCACGGAAACGATCTCCGTCTACATCTACAAGGTCACCACACAGGACCTGATCTGGGGCTATGTCGCGGCCATCGCGCTCGCCATCCTGATCGTGCTGTCCATCGTTGCCGTTTTCGCCATGAAGCGAATGGCGCGGGCAAGGCAGGTGGCGGCATGAGCGCGATCCAACTGCGCAACCTCACCAAGACATTCGGCGACTTCACCGCGCTGAAGACCATGGACCTCGATATAGCGGACGGCGAGTTCATGGCGCTGCTCGGGCCATCGGGCTGCGGCAAGTCGACGACGATGAACATGATAGCCGGCATGGAAGAGCCGACCAGCGGCAGGATCCTGTTTGGCGAGCGCGACATGGCCGGGGTGCCGATGGGCCGGCGCGGTGTCGGCTTTGTCTTCCAGAACTACGCCATCTTCACCCATATGACGGTGCGGCAGAACCTCGCCTACGGGCCGAGGATGCGCGGTGCCGCCAAAGCCGAGATCGACCGCCGCGTCGGCGCCATCGCCGAACTGCTGCAACTGACGCCGCTGCTCGACCGCAAGGCGGATAGGCTGTCGGTCAACATCTTGCAGCGCGTGGCGATCGGCCGCTCGGCGATCATGGAGCCGGCGATCTTCCTGCTCGACGAGCCGCTGTCCAATGTCGATGCGGCGTTCCGGGCGGTCATGCGCACCGAGTTGAAACAGCTGCAGCGCCAGTTCAGGCAGACCATGGTCTATGTCACCCACGACCAGCTCGAAGCCATGACCATGGCCGACCGCATCGCCGTCATGGACCATGGTGTGCTGCAGCAGGTCGGCACGCCGCTCGAAGTCTACAACAATCCGGTCAATGTCTTCGTCGCCCGCTTCATCGGTGCGCCGGGCATGAACCTGCTCAAGGGCAAGCCGGCGGAGAGCGATCGCGGGCTGGTCGTCGATCTCGGGCCGCTGGGCATCACGCCGCCGCTGCCGGATGAACTGGCGGCGAGCTTGCGCGGCGCGCGCGGCGACCTGCTTTACGGTTTCCGGCCGGAGCAGGTGGCGCTGGCGCAAGATGGGCGCGGGCTTGCCATGCCTGTCACCTTCGTCGAGCGCATCGGTGCGCGCACCATCGTCCATCTCGGTGAGGGCGAGGGCGCCGTCAAAGCGGTCTTCGACAATGATGTCGGGCTGGCGATCGGGCAAACCGCAATTGTCGCCCCTGACGCGTCGTCGGTACGTGTCTTCGATGCCGCCTCTGGTGTTGCGATGAAGGCAGGTTGAGATGGCTGACATCGTCTTTCGCAATGTGACCAAGCGCTACGGCAACACACTCGCCGTCGACGACGCCTCGTTCACCGTCAACGACAACGAGTTCTTCTGCTTCTTCGGGCCGCCGCTGTCGGGCAAGTCGACGATCCTGCGCCTGGTGCTCGGGCTGGAGGCACCGGACACCGGCGAAATCCTTATCGGCGGCAGACCGGTCAACGCGATGTCGCCGGCCGAGCGCAATGTGGCGATGGTGTTCCAGAACTTGGCGCTGTTCCCCCATATGAGCGCGCTCGACAATGTGCGCTTTCCGCTGGTCGAACGCGGCGTTGCGGAGCTCCGGATCAAAAAGCGCGTCGCCGATGTCGCCGCCAAGCTGCATATCGGCCACATCCTGCACAAGCCGCCGGCGCAGCTCTCGGGCGGCGAGCGGCAGCGTGTGGCGATCGCGCGTGCGCTGGTGCGCGACCCCAACGCCTATCTGATGGATGACCCGATCTCGGCGCTCGATGCGCGGCTGCGCGAGGAGACGCGCGTCGAGCTGAAGCGCATCCAGCGCGAGCTCGGCAAGACGCTGATCTATGTCACCCACGACCAGGAAGAGGCGATGTCGATCGCCGACCGCATCGCCATATTGGAGAATGGCAGGATCAGGCAGATCGGCGCGCCGGCCGAGATCTATGACCGCCCGGCCAGCACCTATGTGGCGCGGCTGCTCGGTTCGCCTGTCATGAACATCCTCAAATCGGCCAGGGGCGAGGGCGGCGTTGAGGCGGCCGAAGGCACGATCCGCATTGCCGACAAGACTGCTCCCGCCGACGCTGTCGAGATCGGGCTGAGACCGGAAGACATCAAGGTCAATCCGTGGGCGGACGGGGGCTCGGGCCGCCCGGCGCGGGTGTTCGAGGTCGAGCCGCTTGGCGGCTACACCGTCGTGACACTCGCCGCCGGGCAGGCGCGGCTGAAGGCGCTGTTGCGCGGCCAGCCTGACGTCAGGCCGGATGCGATGGTAGCGATATCCTGCGAGCCGGCACGCGTGCATTATTTCGGACAGAGCGGGGGAGCGCTGGCACGATGACTGCGGCCGTGAGCAAAGAATTTCGGGAGGACGATATGACTGCCAAAGGCTTCGAGCCGGACGTGAAGGTCCGCACCAAGGAATACAGGATCGGCTGCGTCGGGGCAGGCATGATCATGGCCGAGTGCCATCTCGCCGCTTACAAGGAAGCCGGGTTTCCGGTGGTGGCGATCGCCTCGCGCACCCCGGCGAATGCGCAGAAGGTCGCGACACGCTGGGGCATCCCGACCGTGCACAACACGCCGGAACAGCTGATCGAGGACACCAATGTCGAGATCATCGACCTGGCCTTTCCGCCCGACCTGCAGCCGGCGCTGATCCGCCATGCGCTGAAGCAGAAGCACATCAAGGCGATCCTGGCGCAGAAGCCCTTGGCGCTGTCGGTCGAGGAAGCCGTCAAGCTGCGCGACGAGGCGGCGAAGGCCGGCAAGATCCTCTCGGTCAACCAGAACATGCGCTACGACCAGTCGATGCGAGTCCTGAAGCAGATTATGGACAGCGGCGCGCTCGGCGACATCGTCTTCGCGCAGATCGACATGCATGCCATCCCGCACTGGCAGACCTTTCTCGAGGATTACGACCGGCTGACGCTCGCCAATATGAGCGTGCACCATCTCGACGTGCTGCGCTTCCTGTTCGGCGATCCCGATGAGATCACGACACTCACCCGCAAAGACCCGCGCACGACATTCGACCATCTGGACGGCATCACCGTCTCGACGCTGCGCTTCCCATCCGGCGTTCTCGCCGTGTCGCTGGAGGATGTCTGGTCCGGACCGCGCCAGGACGGCTACAAGGACGACCAGCATATCAACTGGCGTGTCGACGGCACCAAGGGCGTCGCCAAGGGCACGATCGGCTGGCCGACAGGGGCGGCCTCGACGCTGACCTATGCCTCGGCCGAGACGACCGGCGGCGAATGGGTCAGCCCAAGCTGGGACACGATGTGGTTCCCGCATGCCTTCATCGGCGTCATGGAGCAGCTGCAGCACGCGGTGAAGACCGGCACGCCGCCGGCGCTCTCCGTCGCCGACAACGTCAAGACCATGGCGCTGGTCGAGGCGGGCTACCGCTCGATGGCGTCAGGCCGCACGGTCAAGCTTTCCGAAATCGCTATCTGATCACCGCAACTGAAACACCAGACAACTGAATCGCTTACAGGGAGGAATTCACACCATGATGCAGGCAGGTATTTTCACGGGCTATTTCCCGTACGGCCTCGAAGAGACGGCGAAGAAGATCCGCGGCCTCGGTTTCAACACGGTGCAGCTCGACCTGCACTTCAAGGATGTCGACCTGTCGGCTGGGCAGATCACCAAGGACAAGGCGAAGAAGGTGCGCGACGTCTTCCGCGACCACAATCTGCCGGTCTGCTGCGTGTCGGGCTACACCAACATCATCCATCCCGACAAGGCCGAGCGCGACAAGCGCGTCGGCTATCTTAAGGAGATCATCCGCAACGCCCGCCATTTCGGCTCGCCTTATGTGATCTCGGAAACCGGCACCTACAACACCGAATCCGACTGGGTGCATCACCCCAAGAACAAGACCGAGGAAGGTTTCGAGGAATGCCGCAAGGTGATCGCCGACCTCGCGCAGACGGCCTACGACCATGGCGCGGTCTTCCTGCTCGAAACCTATGTCAACAACGTCGTCGGCTCGGTCGAGGAGACGGTGAAGCTGTTCGCGCAGGTCGACCATCCCGGCCTTGGCCTGCTGATGGACCCGACCAACTATTTCGAGACGCACAACATCGACAGGATGGACCAGATCCTGAACCAGGTGTTCGACACGCTGACCGACAAGATCAAAATCGCCCACGCCAAGGACGTCAAGCGCTCGGGCGACGACAAGTCGGAGAAGCACGCCGATATCGGCGACGCCGATGCGATGGAAAGCCACACCTTCCGCGGCGTTGGCGAGATCGAACTGCCGGCGCCCGGCCTCGGCTCGCTGAATTACGATCTCTACCTCAAGCGGCTGGCGGAGAAGCATCCGAACATCCCGGTCATCATCGAGCATCTCTCGGAAGACGACGTGCCCCGCGCCAAGACATTCCTCGACGGGAAGTTCCGCGCCAACGGCCTGTGATGATCACGCCGCGCTGCCCGGTTCGCGGCGGTGCGGCTCCAAACAAGGGAGGACAGAATGTTGAAATTCGCATTGAAATTGGCGGCCGCCGCGACGGTGCTCGCCGGCGTCGCCCTGGGCACGACGGCGCAGGCGCAGGATGGCCAGAAGACCTTTTATCTGCTGTCGCATGGCGGTCCGTCGGATGCGTTCTGGATTGACTGGAACGCCGGCGCCACAAAAGCCTGTGACCAGCTCAAGGTGACCTGCAAGATCTCCTTCAGCGGCGGCGACATGGCGGCGCAGAAGGAGGCCTTCAACTCTGCGCTTGCCGCCAAGCCCGACGGAATCGCCACGACCTCGGCACAGCCCGGCCTGTGGGCCGAAGAAGTGAAGGCGGCCAAGGCGGCCGGCATTCCGATCGTGTTCTTCAACACCGACGATCCGGCGACCGGACGCCAGGCCTATGTCGGCGCCGACCTCAAGGAGGCCGGGGCGATCTGGGCGAAATATCTCGTCGACCACAAGATGGTGAAGCAGGGCGACAAGGTGTTCCTGCCGGTGGAGGTCCCCGGCGCCAGCTATCAGCAGCTGGAAACCGAAGGCATCGCCAGCGTGTTCGATCCGTTGGGGATCAAATATGACGTGGTCGATTGCGGCACCGATCCGGCCGGCATCATCGCCAAGATGACCGATTACATGGTGGCCAACAATCCGCCGGCGATCATCGCGCTCGGCGATTCCGTGGCGGCCAGCGTCAAGCGGGTGTTCGACGGCGCCGGCGTGCCGGCCGGTAAGATCCCGGTCGTCGGCTGGGGCAACTCCAAGGAGACGGCGCAGGCCGTCAAGGACGGCTTCGTCAATGCCGCCGCCTGGCAGTACCCGTCGGCGCAGGGCTTCATGCCGGTGGCGTTGCTCGGGCTCGCCGCCTCGGGCGAACCGATCGGCTACGACATCCACACTTTCGGCCTCTACGACGCCTCCAGCGTCGACCCGATCCTGAAGCTCTACGACAAGAAGTGAGAAAAGCAGCGCCCGCTGCGAAAGCGGCGGGCGTCTTTCAAGCATGGTTCAAACAGTCATGACGATCGCCGCAGAAGACGAGATGCCTGTCGGGAAACGCAGATCGAGCCTGATACGCTCGCCGCAATTCTCCTCGCTCGTCATCCTCATTGTCCTGCTGGCGGTGTTCGCCATCGCCGACCGCAACTTCCTGTCGCCGCTCAACATCTCCAACATGATGGCGTTCCTGCCGGAGCTCGGCATCATCGCGCTCGGCATGACGCTGCTTTTGACGGCGGGCGAATTCGACCTGTCCGTCGGCGCCGTGTTCGGACTGGCGCCGGTGGTGGTGATGCTGCTGGTGCAGAACGGCGGCTGGGATATCGGCGTCGCCCTGCTGGCCGGGCTTGTCCTGTGCATCGCGATCGGCGCGATCAACGGGCTGATCGTCACCAAGATCGGCATCTCGTCCTTCCTGGTGACGCTGTCGATGCTGCTCGTCGTGCGCGGGGCGGCGCTCTACATCACGCAAGGGTTTCCGCTGAAATCTTGGGACCAGCCCGGCTTTTTCGTGACGCTGCTTGCCGGCAGCTTCAACATCGGCTCGTTCCGCTTCTACACCTCGCTGTGGTGGTTCATCGGCCTGTCGCTGTTTGCGATCTACATCCTGCGCTACGCCAAGCTCGGCAACTGGATCAGCGCCATCGGCTCCAATCGCAACGCGGCGGTGGCGCGTGGCGTGCCGGCGGATGCGGTCAAGATCGGGCTGTTCGTCGCGACCTCGGTGCTGGCCGGCCTTGCCGGCATGATCAGCGCCTTCCGCATCTCCGCTGCCTCGCCAGTGGCCGGTACCGGCTACGAGCTGGAAGTGATCGCCATGGTGGTGGTCGGCGGCACGGCGCTGACCGGCGGGCGCGGCACCATCCTCGGCACCATTGTCGGCGCGCTGATGCTGCGCGCCATCCGCAACGGCATCGTGCTGATCGGTGTGCCGGGGCTCGCCTACAACATCTTCGTCGGCCTGATCATCCTGGCCATGCTCATCCTGCACGCTCTGCTGCAGAAGAACGCCGCAAGGAGCTGACGATGGACGTGCTGCGGCTGCAGAATCTGCAAAAATCCTTCGGCAGCGTGCGTGCGCTGAAGAACGCCTCGCTGACATTGCGGGAGGGGGAAGTGGTGGCGCTGCTCGGCGACAATGGCGCCGGCAAATCGACGCTGATCAAGGCGATCTCGGGCGTGTTTCCAGCCGACCGGGGCGACATCTATGTGCGCGGCGAGAAGGTTTCGATCCGCTCGACCCGCGATGCCATGGATCTCGGCATCGAGACCATCCACCAGGACACGTCGCTGGCCCCGGATCTCAGCATCGCCCGCAACCTGTTTCTCGGCCGCGAGCCGGTCAATTTCGGCTGGCTCGGCGTCTTCGCGCCGCTCGATCTGGCGAAGTTGCGCAAGGCTGCTTCCGAACTGCTCAAGCGCGTCGGTATCTCGAAGAAGCTCGACGCCGATGCGCTGGTCTCGACACTGTCGGGCGGCGAACGCCAGTCAATCGCGATTTCGCGCGCCATGCAGTTCGCCGCCAAGGTGATCATCCTCGACGAGCCGACCAACAATCTCGGCGTCGAGGAAACCCATGGCGTGCTGCGCTTCGTCAAGGAGGTGCGCGACGCCGGCCATTCGGTGCTTTTGATCACCCACAACATCCACCACGTGTTCCAGGTCGCCGACCGCATCATCGTCATGCGCCGCGGCGAAATCGTCGCCGAACAGATCGTCGCCGACACCGACCTCTTGACCGTGGAAAGCATCATCACCGGCGCCGATATGTCGGCCCTGCTCAAGGAGGCGAGGGCAAAGTGAAGGGCGTCGCATGGTAGAGCTTTACGGGAAGACGCTGTCACGAAGGCAAGTGGCCGAGCGCTCCGGCATGCTGTCGCAGTTCGCCGGCGTGCGGCTGATGACGCTTGGCGACGGCGTGGAGCGCGGCATCCGCATGCTGGAGTTCCGCACCGGTTCGGGCCTTCGTTTCACCGCGCTGGTCGACCGGGCGCTCGATATCTCGGACTGTGACTTCAAGGGCCAGGCAATCGGCTGGCATTCGCCGAGCGGCTTTCGCCATCCGGGCCTGCACGATTATGAAGGGGAGAGCGGGCTCGCCTGGGCACGCTCCTTTTCCGGCCTGCTGGTCACCTGCGGCCTCGACCACATACTGGGCCGCGAAGACGTGCCGGCCGAAAACTACAATTACCCCGGCAAGAAGACCGTCACCCATTCGCTGCACGGCCGCGTCGGCACGATCCCGGCGCGGCTGACCGGCTATGGCGAGGCGTGGGATGGCGACCGATGCGTGCTGTGGGCCGAAGGCATCGTCCAGCAGGCGGCGGTGTTCGGCGAGGATCTGCATCTCATCCGCCGCATCGAGGCCGATGTCGGCGGCAACGAGATCCGGCTTTCCGACCGTGTCGTCAACCACGGCTTCAACCGCACGCCGCATATGTATTTCTACCACGTCAATGTCGGCCATCCCTTGCTCGACCAGGGCTCGCGCTATCTGGCGCCGATCAGCGACGTGGTTTGGGCCGGCCATGCCGGCGAGCGTTACGAGGCGCAGAAGGTCGGCTACCGCACCGTGCCGGAGCCGCAAATGGGATTCAGCGAGCAGGTCTGGCAGCACGAAATGGGCGCCGACGCAAAGGGCGAGGTGCCGGTGGCGGTGGTCAATGACCGGCTCGGTCTCGGCTTCGAAGTGGTGACGCGCAAGGATCAGTTGCCTTGCGCCTATCAATGGCAGAATTTCCAGGCCGGGCAGTATGCGCTGGGCATAGAGCCGTCGACCCATCATGTGCTCGGCGATCTCGCCGCGCGCGAACGCGGCGAGATGATCTGGCTGCAGCATGGCGAAGCCCGGGCCTACGACGCGGTGTTTCGCGTCCTCGATGGCGCTGGTGAGATTGCGGAGGCTGAAGGCAGGATCGCGGCGATCGCCAGGCAGCCGCAGCAGGATTATCCCAGGCCGTCGGGCAATTTTGCGAGATTGGGGGCATGATGCGACAGGAATGCTCCGGCTGGCGGGCTGGAAACCGGAGGTCGGTGTGAAGGGCAACAAGCGCGACTACAGCCTGGTCGGTGAAAGCACGCGGGCCGCGATCGAGACCGGCCTGGCCTCGGCCGAGTGGTACCACACCGAGGTACCGCGCAAGGCGATGAAGGAGCTGATGCAGCGCTCCGATGGCCCGGCGATCCGCGACACCATCATCTGGCTCGCCGTCATCGCGGGCTCCGCCGCCGGCATCGTCTGGTTCTGGGCCTCGTGGTGGGTGGTGCCGTTCCTGTTCGTCTATGGCGTGCTCTACGGCTCGTCGAGCGACTCGCGCTGGCATGAATGCGGCCACGGCACGGCCTTCCGCACGCGCTGGATGAACGATGTTGTCTACCACATCGCCTCCTTCATGCTGATGCGCAATCCCGTGCAATGGCGCTGGAGCCATGCCCGTCACCACACCGACACCATCATCGTCGGCCGCGACGCCGAGATCGCCGTCATGCGTCCGCCCGACCTGTTGAAGGCGGGACTGGCCTTCACCGGCATTCTCGACTTCCGCTATTCGCTGCCGACGCTGGTGCGCCAGGCCTTCGGCACGCTGTCGGAGGACGAGAAGAGCTACATCCCCGAGATGGAACAGCACAAGGCCGTGGTCGTTGCCCGCTGGCACGTCGCCATCTATGTCGCGACGATCGCGCTTGCGATCGCGCTGAGGTCATGGATCCCACTGGTGCTTATCGGCCTGCCGCGCCTCTATGGCACTTGGCACATGGTGACGACCGGCCTGCTGCAGCATATCGGCCTTGCCGACAATGTCATCGACCACCGGCTCAACACCCGCACCGTCTACATGAACCCGATCAGCCGCTTCATTTACTGGAACATGAATTATCATGTCGAGCACCACATGTTCCCGATGGTGCCGTATCATGCGCTGCCCAGGCTGCACGAGCTGATCAAGCACGATCTTCCCGAGCCGAACCCGTCGATGTGGCATGCCTATCGCGAGGTCTGGCCGGTTCTGCTCCGGCAGCTGAAATATGAGGATTATTACCTAAAGCGCGAATTGCCGCCGACGGCCAGGCCCTATCGCGGCGAGTTTCACGAGGTCGATATGTCGGCGGCGGCTGAATAAGCGATCGCGAATTTTGCAGGGGTTGAGATGGCCGATTGGGTTGAAGCGTGCGCGGTGGACGATGTCGAGGAAGAGGACGTCATCCGCTTCGATCATGGCGGCCGCACCTTTGCGGTCTACCGCTCGCCGGATGACGAGTTCTTCGCCACCGACGGCTTCTGCACGCATGAGAAGGCGCATCTCGCCGACGGGCTGGTAATGGACGACATCATCGAATGCCCCAAGCACAATGGCCGCTTCAACTACAAGACCGGCCAGGCCAAGGGCGCACCGGTCTGCGTCAATCTCGCGATCTATCCGGTGAAGATCGAGGCCGGCAAGGTTATGATCCAGATCTGAAACGTGGCGACCGATCCGCGTCAAGTCAGCATAGAGGGACGTTTTCATGAGCCGAAAGAGACCGACCGTCGCCGATCTGCGCGCGATGAAAGGCAAGCGCCAGCTAACCATGCTGCGTGTGCTGACGCTAGACGAGGCGGAGGCCGCCGAACGAGCAGGGGTCGACATCGTCTCAGTGCCGCCCGAACTGGTGCTCAACCCGCAATATCGCGATGCCGCGCCCAGCCTGTTCACCATGCCGGGCGAGAATTTCTTCGAGATCGGCACGGCGGATGATTTTGTCCGCTGGTCCTTCCGGCTCTACAAGGCCGGCGCCGACGCGGTCTATTGCAGCGCCGGCTATGCCACGATCAAGCGCATGGCCGACGATGCCATTCCTGTCATCGGCCATGTCGGCCTTATTCCGTCCCGCGCCACCTGGACCGGCGGCTTCAAGGCGGTCGGCAAGACCGCCGACACCGCCATACAGATATTCGAGGCGGTGAAGCAGCTGGAGGCGGCCGGCGCCATCGGCGCCGAGATCGAAGTGGTGCCGGTCGAGGTGGCCAAGGCGATCTCGGAGCGCACCTCGCTGATCATGCTGTCGATGGGGGCGGGCACCGGCTGCGACGCGCAATATCTGTTCGCCGAGGATATCCTCGGCCAGAACCGGGGCCACATGCCGCGGCATTCCAAGGTCTATCGCAACTTCGCCGCCGAGTATGACCGGCTGCAGGCGGAGCGGGTAGCGGCATTTTCCGAATATGTCGCCGACGTCAACAGCGGCACCTATCCAGAGGACAGGCACATCGTGCACATGGACCCGGCCGAGCTCAGCCTGTTCATGAAAAAGGTGGACGCAAAGAGCTGACTAGTCGGGGTCTTTGCCGGCCGCCGCAGCGCCTTGCCACGTTCCATCGGCGAGCATGGCGTGAAGCACCTCGGCGTCGGCTCCCAGCGGCCGGTCCTCTTTCAGCATCGACACATGCGCGCGCACCGACGCATAGATCGCACCGGTGCGTGGTGCCAGCGTCAACCCTTCACGCAGGTCGACCGCCTGGGCCGCGGCCATCAGCTCGAAGGCGATCAGCCGTCGCCACAGCGCGATCATTCCGGCGCATTTCGCGACGGTGAGAAGCGACTGGGTCGCGTGATCCTCGACGCCTTCCGAAACGGGCAGAAAATCGAGCATCACCGGATTGGCCTTGTGGCGGATGGCAGCCAGGATCGATGTCGCCGTCTTCTGCAGCGGCACGAAACCGGCCGAAGCGCCACCAATGGGTGAGAGATATTTGGTCAGGCCGTTGCGGCCCGAACCGCTGAGCTGGATGAAACGGGCGACGCTCGCGGCGGCGCATTGCGCGATTGCCAGGCTGAGCGTCTCGAAGGCAAGCGAAAGTGCGGCCGTGTGGAAATTGCCGGTCGACAGCACCAGTTCGTCATCGCCCAACACCAGCGGGTTGTCGGCGGCGGCATTGAGCTCGATCTCGACGGCACGCTTCGCCTGGCCGATCGCCTCGATCAGTGCCCCATGAATCGACGGCATGCAACGGATCGACAGCGGATCCTGTAAGGTGGTCGGCGCCGGGGCCTCGTCGCGGGCTAGCAGATCATTCAGAGCCTTCGCCGCCTCCTGCTGTCCGGCGGCCGGCCGCGCCATCTGCAGGCGCGGATCGAGGATGGTGCGGTTGGCGCCAAAACCTTCCATGGTCAGCGCGCCGGCCTGCTGCTGTTGCGCCAGCGCCGACAGCGCGTCCGTAACGCAAAGCGCGCCGCTGCCCGAGGAGACCGCCGAGGCATTGATCAACGACAGCCCGTCCTTGGGCGCCAGGCTGATCGGGGCGAGGCGGGCCATCATCAGCGCCTTGGCCGCCGGCATGCGCCTTCCCTGGTAATCGGCCTCGCCTTCGCCGATCAGCACACGGGCAAGCGCGGTCATCAGCACGAGGTCGCCGGCACCGATCGAGCCGAGCGACGGCATGACCGGATGGACGCCAGCATTGAGCGCATCGACCAGGGCGACAAACACGGCGGGCGAAAGGCCGGAGCCGCCGGCGGAAAGCATCGAGGCGCGGGCGACCATGGTGGCCCGCACTGCCTCGACCGGCAAGGCTTCGCCGACCGCGCCGCTGCGTCCCTCAAGCAGCTGGCGCTGGAAGGCGCTGGCATCGCCCTCGACCGATGTGCCGAGATTGGCGCCGAGACCCGTGTTCAGGCCATAGATCTGCTGGCCGGAGGCGGCGGCCTGGTCGAGCACCTTTCGCGCCTTCTCCAGTCTGACGATGACATCGGGTCCGATCTCCACCTTGCGGGCTTCGCGGGCGACGATGGCGACATCGCCGACACTGACGCCGGCTCCGGTGAGGACGAGCGCGCTCATGCGAAACGCAGCCTTTGGCCGATGCCTTGCGACTGCGCCTTGGCCAGCATCGCCTTGCCCAACGCAATGTCGGACAGCGACAGGCCGCGGTGCCAGAACAGGATCGTTTCGTCCTCGCTCTGCCTGCCCGGCTTGAGACCGGCGGCGATCTGGCCGAGTTCGGCATGCAGTGTCTTTTCGCTCAGCCGTCCGGTCTCGACATGGGCGCGCAGCGAGCCGAACTTGCCGCCCTTGCACTGGCCCCAATCGTCGACCACCATTTTCTGCATGATGTCGGTCAGTGACAGCTCCACCGCGCTCATCGTGCCATAGGGCACCACCAGTGCACCGGGCTTGATCCATTCGGTCTTCAACAATGGCTGCGGTTCCGGCAGCCGCGAGGCCTCGACGACGATGTCGGCGCCCCTGACGCAGCTCTCCCAATCGGAGACCGCGGTGACCTTCTTGCCGAGATCGGCCGAAAGCTTGGCGGCAAAGCCGTCTCGGCTTTCCGGCCGGCGTGAATGGACGCGGATCTCGTCGAAATCGAAGAGATGGTCGAGCAGCCGCACATTCCAGTAGGCGGTGCCGCGCGCGCCGATATGGGCGAGCACTTTCGAATTCTTGCGCGCCAGATGTTTGGCGCCGATGGCGGTGACGGCGCCGGTGCGCATGTCGGTGATGACGGTGGCGTCGAGGATGGCGCGCGGCGTGCCGGTGCGCGGATCGAACAAATTGAGGATGCCGAATTCCGAGGGCAGCCCGTGCAGATAGTTGTCGACATAGTCGCCGACGATTTTCACGCCCGCCGTGTCGAGCGGCGCCACATAGCCGCGCAGGACGTTGAAATGGCCGTGGAAGGACGGATCCGGCTCAAGATGGACGCGCGGCTCGATCACCGTCTGGCCCTTACCCTGGGCGACAAGGCCAGCCTCGACGGCGGCAATGATTTCGCCGTCGGTCATATCTAGCGCATCAATGTCGAGGGCATTGAGATAATCGATATAGATGGGCTTCATTTTACGCGCATGCTTTCCTCGGTCCATCCCTCCCATCCCATAGCAGGCCGCGAGGCGACACGAAAGTTTGTTGCGCCAAGTCTGGACGCGGCCGGCCAAATGCTGTTCAAACCGGTCCCGTCATGACTGCCATTCCCGAGACTGAAGCCTTACCCGAAACGGCCACCAATGCGCGGCGCGTGGCGCTGATCGTCGCCATCGCCTTCTTCATGCAACTGCTGGATTCGACGATCATCTCGACCTCGCTGCCGCAGATGGGCGCCTCCTTCGGCGTGCCGGCGGTGGCGATGAGCATCGGCATCACCGTCTATATGCTGACCATGGCGGTGTTCGTGCCGCTGTCGGGCTGGCTTGCCGACCGGTTCGGCGCGCGCAACATTTTTCTCGTGGCGATCGCGCTGTTCACCCTGGCCTCGCTCGCCTGCGGCTTTTCGGGGAATTTGACCGAATTCGTTGTCGCCCGCGCCGTGCAGGGGCTGGGCAGTGCGCTGATGACGCCGGTCGGCCGCATCCTCGTCCTGCGCAACGCCTCGAAATCCGAACTCCTCAACGCCACCGCGCTGATCACCTGGCCGGCGCTGTTCGCGCCCGTGGTCGGGCCGGTGCTCGGCGGTTTCATCACCACCTACCTGTCCTGGCACTGGAATTTCTTCATCAATATACCGCTTGGGCTGATCGGGCTGGCGCTGGTCGCGCGGTTCATCCCCGGCGACCGCGAAGCCGATCCCAAGCCGCTCGACTGGCCGGGATTTTTCCTGACGTCGCTCGGGCTAGCCTGCCTGCTCTACGGCCTCGAGCGCATCGCGCATCCCGAGGATGGCGTGCTGCCGACGGTGCTGCTGATCGCGACGGGTATCGTCATCGGCTGGCTGGCGGTGCGGCATCTCAGGCGTGCGCCGCATCCGCTGCTTGATCTCTCCTCGTTCAAGGTGCTGACCTTCGCCATCTCGACGCTCGCTGCCGGCACCATCTTCCGGGTGGCGATCAACGCCACGCCGTTCCTGCTGCCGCTTTTGTTCCAGGTTGGCTTCGGCCTCTCGCCCGTCGATGCCGGCTTGATGATCCTGGCTTATTTCCTCGGCAATCTCGGGATGAAGACGGTGACGACGCCGACGTTGCGGCGTTTCGGTTTCCGCTCGGTGATGGTGGTCAACGGCATCGTCGCCTCGGCCTCGATCATGGTTTGCGGGGCGATCTCGCCGCAGACGCCGCAGGTGTTGGTGGTGGCGCTGATGCTGATCGCCGGCCTGTCGCGCTCGATGCAGTTCACGGCGCTGAACACGCTGGCTTTCGCCGATATCGATGCGGCGCAGCGCAGTTCGGCAGCGACGCTATCGTCCATGCTTCAGCAGGTGGCGATGCTGTTCGGCGTTGCGGTCGCGGCGGCGATCCTCAATCTGTCGCAGATCGCCAGGGCGCGACCGGCGCTCGACCTCGTCGATTTTCGAATCGCCTTTCTCGCGATTGGCGCCATCGGGCTGGTGGCGGCGCTGCGTTTTCTGGTGTTGCCGCCCGCCGCTGGGGCAGAGGTTTCCGGCCACGCGCCAGGGAACTGAAATCGTATTCTTTGCGCTTGATGGGAGATAAATTCCGCCTCATCCTTTCGCCTCGATGCAGCGCTTTCGCGAATGGCTGCGATGGCGCAATCGATTGCCAAAAATGCAGGAGTTTCCGCGCATTGCGCCAGCTTAGACAATCAATGCGTCCACTCGGCGAATATCGGCACCAAGGCTCGTTCTGAACGCAGATTCATTTGACGAACCGGCGCCGAGGCGATTAGCTCTGCTTTCGGGATGGCAGCGCTGCCATCGGGGCAAATGCAGACATGAACGCGATTGGCTGGCTAAATCTCAGGAGCCTGAATCAGGAAGGCATTGTCTTTGCCATCGCGGTGGTGCTGTTCGTCGCTGCTGCCATCGGCCTGCCGGGCTTCATCGACCCCAACAATCTCGTCGCCATTGTCCGCTCGGTGTCGGTGCTGGGCATATTGGCGCTCGGCATGGCGGTCGTCATCATCGGCCGCGGCATCGACCTGTCGGCGGTGGCGATCATGGCGATGTCGGTCGCCTGGTATCTGCAATTGCTCAACATCGGCACTTCTGACGGGCTTGCCTTCGCCTACGTACTGGCCGGCGTGCTTGCCATCGGCCTGCTCAATGGTTTTCTCGTCGCCTATGCGGATGTGCCGGCGATCTTCGTGACGCTGGCGACCGGCTCCTTCGTCTTCGGCTATGTGCGCTCGCAACTGATCACGCAGGACGCGGTACCCGTGCCGCAGGGCCATTGGGTTGAGCTGCTCGGCGGTCTGCGCTTCCTCGACATTCCGATCGAGGTGTTCGTCTTCGCCGGGCTGGCTTTCCTGTTCTTCCTCTTCCTGCGCTACACCAAATGGGGGCGCTACATCTATTTCGCCGGCGACAATCCGGTCGCCGCGCGCAATATCGGCATTCCGGTGCGGCCGATGCTGGTGCTGCGCTATGTGCTCTCGGCTTTCGTGGCGCTGATCGCCGGCCTGCTGACGGCGGCCAGCCTGCACTCGATCAACACCCGCATCGTCAATTCGACGCTGCTCTACGACATCGTGCTGGTGGCGGTGATCGGCGGCATCGGCCTGTCGGGCGGACGGGGCGGGGTGCGCAACGTGCTGGTCGGGGCGGCACTGATCGGCATTTTGCTCAACGCCATGACCATCATCGACATTCCGCTGCTCTACCAGAACCTGATCAAGGCGGCGATCCTGCTCGGCGCCATCATCGTCGACGGCATCATCAACCCGCGCGACGAACAGACCGCGCAACAGGGCGACATCTAGACCGGAACTGCGGCGGACGGTTGGGGCCGGCCGCTGATAACAACACCAAACCAGAGGACGTGACATGAGACTGATCAAGACACTTATGGCCACCGCAACGGCGCTCGCCGTTACCGCCTTCGTGGCGCCGACCTTCGCCGCCGACGATCCGGGCCCGGCGGCTTACGCGCAGGCGCTCAAGGGCAAGCGCGTCATGCTGGTGCCGCTGGCGATGGGCTTCGACCTGGCGCAGGGCTGGGCGCACTATCTGAAGAAGGAAGTTGACGCCTGGGGCGGCACGTTCGAGACGCGCGATCCGAACTGGGTGGTCGATGCCGGCGCGCAGGCGATCACCGACGCCATCTCGTCGGACACCAGGCCTGACGTGCTGATCATCCACGCGCCGGACCTCAACTCCTACTCCAAGCTGATGAAGAAGGCGCAGGCCGCAGGCACCTACGTGTTGCTGGTCGACAATCCCGCCAACTTCCCGGCCGATGCCTTTGTCGGCAGCGACTGGGACCGGCTTGGCCAGCTCGAGGCCGAAGCGGCGATCAAGGGGTGCGGCGAAAATTCGTCCAAGAAGATCGGCCTGGTGCAGGGCGACCAGGCGAACTCTTCCAGCCTCTATCAGTATGCCGGCATCATGAAGGTGCTGGACAAGCATCCCGACTTCAAGGTGGTGGCCAAGCCCGACTCCAACTGGGATGCGACGACCTCGCGCAATGTGACGACGACGATGCTGCAGCAGAACCCGGACATCTGCTCGATCATCGACTTCTGGGACGGTGACGCCACCGGCGCATCGGCGGCGATCCGTGACGCCAAGCTCGACGGCAAGGTGTTCCTGGTCACCACCGGCGGCGGCGAAAAGGCGGCCGATTGCGACAAGCTGGCAGACGGCACCTATGGCGCCGTGGTGATGACCGACCTTGCCCGCCAGTCGGGCGACATGAACGCCATCATCAAGTTCCTGCTGCAGAGCGGGCAGCCTGCCGGCACCTCGCACACCTACATCTATACGCTGGAGACGGCGACGACCAAGGCCGACCTCAAGCCCGACACCTGCTGGGACCTGAAGGCGCTGCAGGCCGAAGCGGCGGCGAAATAAGCCGGTTTTGCAGACCGAATGCTACGAGGTGGCCGGACAGTTCGGCCACCTCTTTCTCTTGATCAGCGGCAGCCAATGTCCTTTCGCGAACGCCTCCAGTCCTGGCGCTACAATCTCGTGCCCGACCATCTCGTCGGCGAGATCCTGACCAAACGCTGGACCGACAACGCCATTCCATTCCTGGCGCTAGTGGTGACCTTGGCGACTTTCGGCTCGGTCATTCCGGGCTTCTTCAAGCTGAACGCGCTGCAGGAATCGACCCGCCAGCTCGGCGAGTTCTCGATGGTGGTCACCGGTATGACGGTGGTGATGCTGGGCGGCGGCATCGATCTCTCCGTCGGCTCGATCTTCGCGCTGTCCTGCTTTTCCGCCGTCTATGTCTTCTTCATCCTCGAACAGTCGATCTGGCTGGCGCTGGCCGCTTCGCTCGCCACCGGCCTCGTCTTCGGCGCCATCAACGGCTATCTCGTCGGCTATCTGCGCCTGCGCGCCTTCCTCACCACGCTGGTGACCTTCATTTTCGGACGGGCGCTGTTCGACATCCTGGTCACCACCTACGCCGCCGACGTGCAGCTTTCGACCGCCACCTCGGATGTGCTCGATTTCATCGGCGACAGCACCTTCTGGGGTCTCTCCGTGTCGGTTTGGCTGGCGATCATCCTTGCCATCGTCACCCATATCGCGCTGACGCGCTCGCGGCCGGGCTGGCATGTGCTGGCGGTCGGCGGCTCCCGGCGCTCGGCGCACAATGCCGGCATCCGCGTGCGCCGCACCGTGTTCATGACCTATGTCTTCTCCGGCTTCTGCGCCTCGATCGGCGGCTTCCTCATCGCCTGCCGCTTAAGCGGCGCAGGGCCGGGCACCGGCCTCAACCTCGAGATCATGGCGCTGACGGCGGCGGTGGTCGGTGGCGTCAGCCTCGGCGGCGGCCGCGGCTCGGTGATCAAGGGGCTGATGGGCGCCATCATCGTCTTGACCATGACCAACGGTCTTATCCGGCTGGGCTACGGCACCGGCACCAACCAGATGGTGCTCGGCATCATGCTGGCGGTGGCCGTGACCATCGACATCCGCTGGCTGAAGAACCGTCACAAGGTGCTGAACGAGGTCTATGTCGCGCCGGTCTATCTCAAGATGGGCGAGACACAGTCGGCGGTGCCGGGCTCAGGCACGCCTTACGAACTCGACAACCGTCTGTCGGCGGCCGACCATATCGGGCTGGGCGAGCTGGAAGGGCCGGAAGACGTCATCCTCGACCGCGACGACAATCTCTATTGCGGCACGCGCCATGGCGAGATCGTCCGCTTCTTCGCGCCGGATTATGTGAAATCGGAAGTGTTCGCTCATATTGGCGGCTTTCCGCTTGGCCTGGCCTTCGACAAGTCAGGCAACCTGATCAGCTGCGTCGGCGCCATGGGACTCTATTCCGTCTCACCTGAGCGCGAGGTAAAACGCCTGTCGGCCGAGACGTCGCGCTCCTGGACCTCGATCGTCGACGATGCGCGCCTGCGCGATCCCAATGATTGCGACATCGCTCCCGACGGGCGTATCTACTTCACCGACTCTACGAAGCGCTATGATGCCCATGACTGGGCGCTGGACTCGATCGAAAACCGCGCCACCGGCCGGCTGCTGGTCTATGACCCGAAGGACGGTTCGACGAAGACGCTGCTCGACGGCTACCGCTACACCAACGGTGTCTGCATGGCGCATGACGGCAAGTCGCTCTTCTTCGCCGAAAGCTGGGCCTGCCGCGTGCATCGTTACTGGCTGGAAGGGCCGAAGGCCGGCACCGCCGAATGCGTCATCCGCGACATGCCGGGCTATCCCGACAACATCAACCGGGCTTCGGACGGCAATTACTGGATGGCGTGGCTCGGCATGCGCACGCCGAGCTTTGACCTGTCGCTGCGCCACCCCGACATGCGCAAGCGCATGACGCGCCGGCTGCCGCAGGACGAATGGCTGTTTCCCAACATCAACACCGGCGGCGTCGTGAAATTTACGGAGAAGGGCGGCATCGTCGAGGCGATGGGTGACCTCACCGGCGGCGCGCATCCGATGGTCACCTCGATGCGCGAGCACAAAGGATATCTGTTCGTCGGCGGCATCCTCAACAACCGCATTGGCCGATACAAGATTGCGGGCGCCGATCCGAACTGGACCAGCCCGGCTTCCTACTGGGGAGCAAAGCCATGATCCTCGATCCGATCCTGGACATGTTTCGCGGCAAGGCGGTGACCATCCCGCCGCTCGATGGCGCTTTCCGGCCCAACACGCGGCTGGATGATGCGCCGGCTTTTGCCGAGCTGACCGAGCCGGACAATTTGCTGGCCGACGGAGACCGGCTGCTCGCCTCCAGCGGCAATGCCATCTATTCGCTTGCCGCTGAGACGGAGCCCAAGATCGTCGAGACCTTTCCATCGCCCATCACGGCGCTGTCGTTGTCGCCATCGGGCGAACTGACGGTGGCGCTCGAAAGCGGCAAGCTGCTGGTCGCCGGCAAGGAAATTTCGCTGCCGGCCGAGATCCGCTGCATCACCGCGCTTGCCTATGCCGAGGATGGCACGCTGTGGCTGACCAATGGTTCGGCCTCGCACGCGTCATCGCAGTGGGCTGCCGATTTGATGAAGAAAGGTGCGTCCGGTTCGCTTTGGAAGCGGGACGCGGCAGGCGGCGAATTCCGCAAGGTCGCCGGCGATCTCGCTTTTCCCTATGGGCTCCATCCCGCCGGCGGGGATGTGCTGGTCAGCGAAAGCTGGCGCCATCAGCTCATCCGTTTCGATGGCACGACCGGCAGCCGTTCGACGGTGTTGACGCATCTGCCCGGCTATCCTGCACGGCTTTCGCCGTCCGCCGATGGTGGCGCCTGGCTGGCGCTGTTTGCGCCGCGCAACCGGCTGATCGAATTCGTGCTGCAGGAGACGCACTACCGGCAGGATATGATCGATCAGGTGCCGCCAGCCTACTGGATCGCGCCGGCGCTGGCTTCCAGCCGCAGCTTCCTCGAACCGCTGCAATGCGGCGGCATCAGAACCATGGGCATCCACAAGCCGTGGTCGCCGAGCCGTTCCTACGGGCTCGTGGTCAGGCTCGACCGGAACATGCAGCCGCAGTTCAGCCTGCACAGCCGTGCCAACGGCACGCGGCACGGCATCTGCAGCGTGGCGGAAAAGGACGGCCGGTTGTTCATCGCCTCCAGGGGCGGCGACTGTGTGCTTGCCGTCGATACGGGAGGTTTCTGATGGAACCGATCGTTCGCCTGGAGAATGTCACTAAGAATTATCGCGGCGTACCTGCGGTGAAGAATGTCAGCTTTGAACTGCGCAAGGGCGAAATCCACGCGCTGCTCGGCGAGAATGGCGCCGGCAAATCCACACTGACCAAGATCATCGCCGGTGTCGTCGACGCCACGTCGGGCAAGATGTTCCACAAGGGCCGGGAGATCGCCTACGCCTCGCCGCATGCGGCGCTCGAGGCCGGCATTGCCATGGTGTTCCAGGAAACCAGCCTGGTTCCGTCGATGACGGTGGCGCAGAACCTCTATCTCGGTACTGAAAAATTCCTCAACCGGCTGCGCGGCACGTATATTTCAGCACAGCAGTTCCTGCAGTCGCTGAATTTCCCGGTCGATCCCAACGCCATGGTGGCGACCTTGGGTGCGGCCAAGCGGCAGATGGTCGAGATCGCCCGAGCGGTCCACCACAATGCCGAGATCATAATCTTCGATGAACCGACGGCGACGCTGACGCCGGAAGAGAAGCGCCACTTCTTCGCGCTGATCCGGCGGCTGAAGGCGAGCGGCGTCTCGATCGTCTTCATCAGCCATGCGCTGGAAGAGGCGCTTGCCATCGCCGACCGCATCACCATTTTGCGCGACGGCGAGCTGGTGGTCACCGACGATACGTCGACCTTCGACCGCGACAAGATCGTTGCCGCGATGGTCGGGCGCACGCTGTCGGGGCAGATCTATCGCCAGCGCGACGAGGCCAAGCTGCGCAAGGCCGGCAAGAAGGTACTGTCGGTGCAGGACATTTCGATGAGCAATGTCGTGCGCAACAATTCCTTCTCGATCTTCGAGGGCCAGATCACCGGCGTGTTCGGGCTGATCGGCTCCGGCCGCACCGAGACCTTCAAGATCGTCTCGGGCATCTATAAGCGCGATTTCTTGCGCGGTGGGGCGATCGAGCTTGACGACAAGCCCGTGCGCTATCTCGTGCCGAGCGAAGCGGTGGCCGACGGCATCGTCTACGTCACCGAGGACCGCAAGAGCGAAGGCATTTTCGAGACGATGGGCATTGCCGAAAACCTGTTCGGCGGGCTGCTGGCGGCGGGGCGTGAAAAGGCCTGGGTGATCAACCAGCAAGAGATGCGCGCGCTTTCGGCGGAGTGGACGAAGACGCTGAACATCAAGGCAATCAACGACAATGCGCGCGTCGTTGAACTCTCTGGCGGCAACCAGCAGAAGGTGGTGATCGGCAAGGGGCTGGTGCAGCAGCCACGCATCGTCATCTTCGACGAGCCGACGCGCGGCGTCGATGTCGGCGCGATTGCTGAGATCCACCAGATCATCAACCGGCTGGCCGATGAGGGATTGGCCGTCGTCGTCATCTCGTCCTATCTGCCGGAGATCATGAACCTGTCGGACCGGATTCTCGTCTGCCGTCAGGGCCGGATCGTCGAGGAGTTTTCACCGGCGGAGGCGACGGAAGAGAAGATCATGTACGCGGCGGTGCATTAGGGTGCTGGCTGGTGTGTGCGTCGACAATTGGCCGAGGCGTCTCTCCCTTCGTCATCCACGGGCGGAGCAAGGAGCGAAGCGACGCGGCGCAGACCCGAGGATCCATGCCGGGACTCGGATGCGCTGCCACGGTGCAGAATTCTGCTCCGCTGCACTCTATGGCTAAGGTCGCGGCATGGATCCTAGGTCTCTGCGACGCCGCTTCGCGGCTGCTCCGCCCGTGGATGACGAAGGTGAGGGAGGCTCCGCAAACCCCCACGGCTCTACTCCAGTGCGCCCGAAAACTGAATCAGGAAAGCCGGTTAGCCATCTTTGCTCCAAGCTTGATTCAACGACCTGATTCAATTCACACGAAAGGACCACACCATGGCCACCACAAAACTCCTCAGCGATGCCGAGGTCGAAAATATCCCGGCCGTGAAGGCCGTGTTCGACGATATCCGCGCGACGCGCAAATCCGATTTCGTCAACAATTTCTGGCGCGGGCTGGCCAATGATCCGGCGTCGCTGAAGCGGGTGTGGGAGCAGCTCAAGGTGGTGATGGTTGCCGATAGCACCATCGATCCGCTGACCAAGGAGATGATCTACATCGCGGTGTCGACCGCCAATGGCTGCTCCTACTGCGTACACTCGCATACGGCCGCCGCCCGGGCCAAGGGCATGACCGACGCGCAGCATGGCGAGCTGGTGTCGATCATCGGGCTCGCCGGCCAGACCAACCATCTGGTGACGGCGATGCAGATCCCGGTCGATCAGCAATTCGAGGTGAAGTGAGTGTGATTTTCGGCTGCGCCGTCACAAGATTGTGAGCGCGGCCGACGTGTAGTCGAACAGCAATAAGCGTCTGAAATCTATTCGGTTTCCCGCGCTGCCGCGATCGCCGCCGGCTACCCTTCGCCGGCCTCTGACCGCAATTGCAGGGTTTATCCCGGCCGCTGTTAAGGAAGTGACATGGAACGGCACTAAGGAAGCCCCATGCGATGCCGCTCGCCTGGGGGCGCGGCTCGCATGGCGGAGCCGGCATGAAAATCGTTCAGATTACAGACACCCATTTCAGCCCGACCAAGCCGCACTTCAACGGCAATTGGGAGCCGCTGGCCGCCTGGATCGAGCAGAGCGGCGTCGACCTTGTCATCCATACCGGCGACCTCAGCGTCGACGGTGCCGACAAGGACGATGACATCGCCTTCTGCATGGATTTGATGCGGGAAGTCTCCACGCCGATGCTGCTGGTGCCCGGCAATCACGATGTCGGCCATCTCCCCGGTTCGCTGCAGCCGGTCAATGCCGGACGCCTCGAGCGCTGGCGCCGGTTGGTCGGCCCGGATTACTGGATGGAGGACACGGGAAGCTGGCGCCTCATCGGGCTCGACAGCCTGCTGATGGGGTTTGACGATGCCGAGGATGAGGCGCAGTTCGACTGGCTGCGGACCGTGCTGGAAAGCCGTGGCGGCCGGCGCGCCGCGCTCTTCGCCCACAAGCCGCTGTTCGTCGATGCACCGGGTGAGGGCGATACCGGCTACTGGAGCGTCAGGCCGGCGCAACGCCAGCGCCTCTACGATCTGATCGCCGCCCATGATGTCGCGCTGTTTGCAAGCGGCCACCTGCACCGGGCATGGCAAGGCCATTACGAAAACACGTCGCTGGTATGGGGTCCGTCGGCCGCCTTCGTGGTCGGCGACATGGAGCGCGAGATGCCGGGCGAGCGGCTGCTTGGCGCCGTGATCCATCAATTCGGCGACACGGTCGCCAGCGAGATCGTCGCCATCCCCGGCATGACGGCTTACGTCCTCGATGATGTGGTGGCCGAGGTCTATCCGCACGAGGCGCACAAGGTTCGAAAGCGGGTCGCGTCATGAGCGCGCTGTCGCTTCGCGGCCTGAAGAAATCCTTCGGCGGCAACGCCATTTTGAACGGCGTCAGCCTCGATGTCGAAGCCGGCGAGTTCATCGCGCTCGTCGGCCCTTCCGGGTGCGGCAAGAGTACCTTGCTGCGCATCCTGGCGGGGCTCGACCATGCCGACAGCGGCGACATCTTCGTCGGCGGCAAGGACATGTCGCCGGTTGCCGCGGCCGACCGCAACATCGCCATGGTGTTCCAGTCCTACGCACTTTATCCGCACCTGACGGCGGGTCAGAACATCGCCGTGCCGCTTGCCATGAAACGGCTGAGCCGGTCGCAGCGCCTGCCGCTGGTCGGCTCCCTGCTGCCCGGCCAGAAAGAAATCCGCACCGGCATCGCGCACGATGTCCGCGAGATGGCGGCTCTGCTCAAGATCGACCATCTGCTCGACCGCAAGCCGGGGCAGATGTCGGGCGGCCAGCGGCAACGCGTGGCGCTCGCACGCGCCATGGTGCGGCATCCCAGCATCTTCCTCATGGACGAGCCGCTCTCCAATCTCGATGCCAATTTGCGCGTCCATGCGCGCGGCGAGATCGTCGAACTGCACCGCCGCGCCGGTGTGCCGACACTTTATGTGACGCATGACCAGGCCGAGGCGCTTTCGATGGCCGACCGCGTGGCGGTGATGATCGGCGGCAATCTGCTGCAGCTCGCCGCGCCCGAAATGATCTACAACGACCCCGCCCATATCGAGGTCGCGCGTTTCGTCGGTCAGCCGCGGATCAACATCATCCAGGCGCGGGCCGAAAACGGCTGGGTCGGCTTCGAAGGCATCCGGCTGGCGCTGCTGGAGAAGGTGGCGAACGGTCCGGTCAGCCTCGGCATCCGGCCTGAATTCGTCAAACTGTCCCCCAGCGGGCGCAGCGGCCTTGCCGGGCGGATCGAGCGCCTCGAATTCCTCGGCTCGGAAGTCATTGCCCATTGCCGGCTCGACGCCTCCGGCGAGATCGTCATCGCCAAGCTGGCACCGCAGGAAGCGAGGGACCTGATTGCGGGAATGCCGGTGGGTATCCTGTTGCCGCCGGAACAGGCGATGGTCTTCGGGCCGGAGGGAAAGCGGCTGCGCATCGCGGAGACGGCGAGCGCACGGCAGGAGCCGGCCTATGTCTAGCGTCGCGCTGGCGGGCAATGCCCCAAGCGCCGCGGCACTTCGTGCGCGCAGCGAGGACCGCACCGCCTGGCTGCTGGCGGCGCCGGCCATCGTGCTGTTGCTGCTGTTCGTGCTCTTGCCCGTGGCCGCCGTCATCTTCCTCGGCTTCACCGATTTCGAACTCGGCTACGGCAAGTTTCGCTTCGTCGGCTTCGAGAATTATGCGCATCTTCTGAACGACCGCACCTTCCGCCGATCGCTGTGGAACACATCGGTCTACACGGCGATCGTCGCGCCGGTCTCGATCGCGCTTGGCCTCGGCGTTGCCCTGTTGATCGAAGGCGAGGGGCGGGCGCGCGGCTTTTTCCGCACTGTCTATTTCCTACCCGTCGCCTCGCTGATCGTCGCCATGGCGACCGTCTGGCAATACATCTTCCACCCGACGATCGGGCCACTCAACGCGCTGCTTTCGCTGGTTGGCATTCCCGGCCCGAACTGGCTCGGCGCGTCGAACACCGTGCTTTACAGCCTGTCGATCATCGGCATTTGGCAGTCGGTCGGCTTCAACATGGTGCTATTCCTGGCAGGGCTGACGGCGATCCCGCGCGAGCTCTATGCCGCCGCTCACGTCGACGGCGCGAAATCGGCGCTCGACCGGTTCTTCCTGGTCACCTGGCCGATGCTCGGGCCGACGACGCTGTTCGTCGTCACCATCAGCATCACCAATGCGGTGAAGGTTTTCGAAACGGTGAAGATGCTGACCGATGGCGGCCCCAACAAGGCGTCGGAAGTGCTGCTTTTCACCATCTACCAAGAGGGGTTCGTCTATTTGCGCGTCGGCTACGCCTCGGCGATGACGGTCGTCTTCCTGGCGATCCTGGTCGTGCTGATGCTTCTGCAATACCGCGTGCTCGACCGGCGGGTGCACTACACATGAGCAGCGTCCCAGCCGGCCGCATCATCCGCTTCGCGCTGCTTTCGCTCGGCGCGCTGATGATCCTTGCGCCCTACATCTTCATGATCTCGACGGCGGGCAAGACTCAGAGCGACATCTTCACTTCGTCGCTGACGCTCATCCCGCAGCATTTCTACTTCGCCGAGAATTTCGCCAAGGCGTTTGCCAAGGTGCCGATGGCGACGCTGCTGTGGAACGGCGTCGTCGTCTGCGGCCTGATCTTCTTCTTCCAGGTCGTGGTCGCGATCCCTTGCGCCTACGCGATGGCCAAGCTGAAGTTCCGCGCCGCGCGGCTGATGATGGTGTTGGTCATGCTCGGCCTGCTGGTGCCGATCCATGCGACGGCGCTGCCGCTCTACGTCGCCTTCGACAGGATGTCGCTGCTCAACAGCTACGCCTCGCTGGTCGCGCCGTTCACCATATCGGTGTTTGCGATCTTCATGTTCCTGCAGTTCTTCCGCGCCATGCCCGACGATCTCCTGCACGCGGCGCGGCTCGACGGCATGTCTGAACTCGGCATCATCGCCCGCGTCATCGTCCCCAACGCTTGGCCGGCGGTCACCGCCTTCGCCATCTTTTCCGTCGTTGCGCACTGGAACGACCTCTACTGGCCGCTGATCGTCGTCAGCAAGCAGGCCTACGCCACCCCGCCGCTCGGCCTGATGTATTTCCGCGCAGCCGAGGCCGGCGACGACTACGGCGCGCTGATGGCCGCCACGCTGATCATCACCCTCCCGCTCGTCGCCGCCTTCCTGCTCGCGCAGAAGCGCTTCGTCGAGGGCATCACCATGACCGGTCTCAAAGGCTGATCTGCCTACAACCAATTGGGCCAACAAGGAGCACGAGCAATGAAGCATGTTTCCAGGATTTTCGCCGCGGCGGCGGTGTCGCTGGCGGCGGCCCTTCCGGCCTATGCCGAAACGGTGCTGACGGTCCACTATCCGATGCCCGGCTTCTTCAAGAACGTGATGGACACGATCTCGAAGAAGTTCATGGAGGAAAATCCCGATATCAAGATCCAGTTCGCCAGCCCGTCGGCGACCTATGAAGAAGGCATCCAGACCATTCTTCGCCAGGCCGGCACCGACGAGATGCCCGACATCACCTTCATCGGCCTCAACCGCCTGCGCATGCTCAACGAGCGTGACGTTGCCGTCGATCTCGGCCCGCTGGTCAAGAAGGAAGGCAATATGGCGGAGCTCGGCTTCTCCGACACGATCCTGAAGCTGGCGCAGGTCAACGGCAAGCAGGTTGGCCTCGCCTTCGCCACGTCCAACCCGATCATGTATTACAACGCCGACCTGGTGAAAGCGGCTGGTGGCGATCCCGACAACCCGCCCAAGACCTGGGATGAGGTGATCGCGCTTGGCGGCAAGATCAAGGCGCTCGGCAACGGCGTCGACGGCATCGACTTCCGTTGGCAGGGCGATGACTGGATGTTCTCGGCGCTGCTGTTCGGCGCGGGCGGCAAGATGCTGAACGAGGACGAAAGCAAGGTCGCCTTCAATGGTCCGGAAGGCGAGAAGGCGGTGGAGATCCTGGCGCGCATGGTGAAGGAGGGCGGCATGCCGGTCTTCACCAAGCCGGCGGGCGAGCAGGCCTTCGCGGCCGGTAAGGTCGGCTTCGAATTCCAGACTACAGGTGCGCTGGTCAACACGATCAAGAATGTCGGCGACAAGTTCACGCTGCGCACCGCCAAGATTCCGCTGATCGATCCGGTCAACGGCCATCTGCCGACCGGCGGCAATGCCGTGGTCATCCTGACCAAGGACGCTGCCAAGCAGGAAGCCGCCTGGAAGTTCGCGAAATTCGCCGCCGGCCCCTATGGCGCTTCCGTCGTCGTGCCGGGCACCGGCTATGTCCCCAACAATGAGCTGGCGGCGAAATCATCAGACTATCTCGGCGATTTCTACAAGAAGAACCCGCTGTTCCAGGCCGGGCTCAGCCAGATGCCGCTGATGGTTCCGTGGTATGCTTTCCCGGGCACCAACGGGGTCAAGGTGACACAGACGATCGTCGACAATCTGTCGCGGATCGTCGACCAGTCGGCCTCGCCAAAGGAGGCGCTTACGGACGCGGCGAGCGACGTCGAAGGCATGCTGCCGACGCAGTAATGGCTTGTGGTGGCTTCTTCCTTCCCCCTGGTGGGGGAAGGAAGATCGGCAGCGCCGAGACGGATGAGGGGTGTTCCAGCGGAGTGAGACGTTGGCGTTCCCTGGAACACCCCTCATCCGTCGCCTTCGGCGACACCTTCTCCCACAGGGGTGTTTGGACCGGAGACATCGCGAACAGGTGTGCGAGGACATCGCGAACAGTTTTGCATTCTATCGAGCCAGGGTATTGAGGTCGATGGTTTCTATTTTCTGATGTCTGAACCATGCGTCGAATAGGCCGTCCGTTGCGGTCGGCCTGAAGGCGACGGACTTTCCCGCGAAGGCCCTGCACAAGCGCATTGAGCGTCCAA